>JASFFJ010000441.1:0-6829 GCA_050124355.1 Desulfobacterales bacterium
ATACTTTTCCTTCGGTGGGCCGGTAAAGTTGTAATATTGTCTCTCCGGTTGTGGATTTTCCGCATCCGCTTTCCCCCACAAGACCCAGGGTTTCCTTTTTGCGTATGGTAAAATTCAACCCGTTGACCGCAAAGATGGTTTTGCGTTTTTTGAAAAATCCACTTCCCGTTTTAAAGTGTTTTTTTAGGTTCTCGACAACAATCAGATCTTTGTTTTCCACCATCGAGCCATTCTCCGCTAGCAGTACTTCAGGCAGGCCACCTCGTGATCCGGTTCCTTTTGAGTCAATACCGGATTAACTTCAGCGCATCGTGACATTTTCTGAGGACACCGTTCCGCAAACGGACAGCCGGCGGGCAGATTGATCATATCAGGGGGAGCCCCCCGGATCGATTTCAAGCGGACATGGGATTTGGTGTCCAGCCGCGGTAAAGAGCTCAGAAGCCCAACGGTATAGGGATGAAGCGGGTTCCCAAATAAAAGCTCCACCGGCGCTTTTTCCACAATATAGCCGCCGTACATGACAATGACATCTTTGGAAAAACCAGCAACAATTCCCAGATCATGGGTAATCCAGATGACCCCCATGCCCATTTCACGCTGGATCTTTTTCATCAGGGTAACGATTTGGGCCTGTATGGTCACGTCCAGGGCCGTTGTGGGTTCATCGGCAATGAGCACCTTAGGGGAGCAGGCAAGACCCATGGCAATCATGACGCGCTGCCGCATTCCGCCTGAAAACTGGAAAGGAAAGTTTTTCAGTCGGCTTTCGGGGTTCCCAATCCCCACGAGAGAAAGTATTTCTATCGATCGCTGTCTGGCCTCCTGCCGACCGACGTCTTTGTGTGCCAGGATACCTTCCGTCATTTGACGTCCGATGGTCAGAACCGGGTTGAGGCTGGTCATCGGGTCCTGAAAAATCATTGCAATGCTATCGCCCCTTTTTTTTCGAAGCGCTTCTTTGGGCAGTTTTAATAGATCAACCCCTTCGAGCAGCGCCTCGCCGGATTCGATTCTGCCCGGCGGTTCGGGAATCAGGCGAAGGGCCGACAAGACCCCAACGCTCTTGCCGCTTCCACTTTCTCCGACAATGGCCGTGACTTCCCCCCGGTTTACGGTATATGAGATACCGTTGACCGCTTTGACGACCCCATCCCGAGTATAAAAGCGCGTCTTCAGGTTTTTTACTTCCAGAATGGGTTCCACCATCTGACTCCCATGCGCCATGCGTTTGACGCTACGACCAGCCCATGATCTTGTAATTGGAGCCGGTTACTGCGGCCGCCTTTTCCGAGGCCAGAAACAACGCCAGGTTCGCGATATCTTCGGGCTTCAGCCAGTTGCTTTTATCGACATCAGGTTTGGAGTAAGCAGTCAAAGGGGTATCAACCGCACCTGGACAGATGGAATTTACGGCAACGTTATGGGGTTTCATGTCGATTGCCAACGCACTGGTGAACCCGACGGCCCCGAATTTGCTGGAGCAGTACGACAGTCGATCGGGAAGCCCCCACAGACCGGCCGACGAGGCGATATTGATGACCCGTCCCCAGCGGCGTTTTACCATGGCCGGAATAAAACTTTGACAAACCAGAAAAAGGCTTCGCAGATTTACCGCAATCATTTTGTCAAAGTCGGCTACGGTAGTCTCCAGGATGTGGTCGGGAAGGATGATGGTGCCGGCATTGTTGACTAAAATGTCGACCTGGGGAAAGGTTTTTTCTGTTTCCGCGGCCAGATTTTTGACACTCTGCTCATCTGAAACATCCACCGGTACAACCAGCGTTTTTTGGCCCAGTTTTTTAATCTCGCCGGCCACCCCTTCCATGTTTTTTATGGCGGCTTTGTTTATAGGAAGCGAGGCAATGACGACATCAGCGCCAGCAGAAGCAAACGCCAGGGCAATCGCGCGGCCGATCCCCCGTTCGGAACCCGTAATCAGTGCAGTTTTTCCGTGGAGTTCAAGGTCCATCGAAGTATTTCCTTACAGTTTTAAAAGCTTTAGTGCATTGCCCCCGAGTATCATTGCTTTTTCATCTTCCGGCAAATTCAGCTGTTGAAGCGGTTGTAGATTTTCAGCAATGCGGAATACTTTAACGGGATTGGCATCCGATCCAAAAAGGGTTTTGCCGCACCCGTAAGCGGTATTGCTTTCCGACTGGCACAGACTCATAAAGCGCAGGGTTTCTTCAGCCAACCCTGGTATCAATCGAGCGTAACGAGCAAAGGTTGTTGTGGTATCCATATAGACGTTGGGGTGCTTGGCTGCGATTGCCGGCGTATCTCCGAACGGATCGGCATGTGCCATCACGATTTTTGCCTCAGGAAATACCAGTGCAAGATCATCGATGTAAATCGGGCTATCGTATTTTGAAGCGGTGCCGGGTATCGGAACGGACCCGGTATGAATAAGGATGGGAATATCCAGTTTGATTGCTTCTTCAACAACCGGGAAAATCCGTCTGTCATCCGGATAGAACTGCTGAATCGACGGGTGAAGCTTCAAGGCCCTGAAACCATAGGTATCTACACAATAGCGCAGGAGCTCGGCGCCGTCGGCGGCATAGGGAACCACGCCAGCGTAACCGATCAGTCTGTCGGGATACTGAACGATCGATTGGTGCAGAAGCTTATTGGCCAACCGTCCATTGTCACCGCCCGGCCCAACAACCACGGATGCACCGCTTTTATCGACACCGTTTTGGTCCATTGCGTCAAGCAGTTTGCCGATATCGTCTTCCGGGGAAATATGGGTATGAAAATCAAAAATCATGGTTTTGCAATCTCCTTTTTATTTGACATTATTTGGCCAGCAGGGGATCCAGCGCGTCTCTAAGCGCATCCCCCAAAAAATAGATGCCGGCAACAAGGCTCATCAAGCATATACCCGGGAGCAGAGACAGCCACATCGCCGAATAAACAAATTCCCTTCCGTCGGCCAGAATACGTCCCCATGAGGGGATGTTGGGCGGAACACCAACACCGAGGAAAGAGAGTGCTGCCTCCATGGTAATCATCTGAGCGACCTGAAAAGAAAACAGGACCAAAATGGCGGAAAAGGCGTTCGGGAGGATATGTCGCATGATAATACTTGCCGGATACGCACCCAGCGCCCGGGATGCCTTTACAAAATCCTGCTCCTTGATATGCAGTATTTCCGCCCGGAGCGTTCTGGCGTATTGCACCCACCCGGTAACGGTAAAAACGATCACAAGGTTTACGACGCCGGAACCGAGAACCGCCATGATTGCCAGTGCCATAAGAATGGCGGGAAACGCCATCTGGAGGTCACACAGTGCCATAAGGAATTCATCTGTCCGTCCGCCGATATAACCGGCCAGCGCACCGATAAGGCAGCCGATGGCAAGGGACCCCAAGGCGGATGCCAAACCGACAAATAGAGAGACTTTGGCGCCATGGATAAGGCGGCTAAGAAGATCCCGGCCCAATGAGTCGCTTCCCAGGAGAAAAATGAAATCCGTGTCTCCTTTGACGGCCCGGCTCAAGGGTCGTTGTAGACGATTGTAGAGGTTCTGGCTGTTGGGATCTACCGGAGCGATGATAGGGGCCAGAACAGCTACAAGGGTCCAGACCACAACGATAATCATACCGGACTTGGCCGCCGTGTTTCCCATCAGATAACGAAAAGCCATCCTTGCGTGACTTCGGTGGGGAAGGGTGACGCCATCGAATCGTTTGTTTTCTTTAGGCGGAGAAGTCATTGATATTTAATTTTGGGGTCGAGTATTAGGTATGAAAGATCGACGATCAGGTTCACAATCACAAATATGGCCGCAGAAACGAGGATGGTCCCTTGGATCAGCGGGTAATCTCTGTTGTAAATGGCCGAAACAGCCAGCCTCCCGACCCCCGGCCAAGCAAAAATGGTTTCCGTTATAACAGAACCGCCTAGCAGCGTTCCGACCTGCAAGCCCAGGACCGTCACAACCGGTATCATTGCGTTTCTGATCGTATGAACAAAGAGAATCACATGCTCCTTCAGGCCTTTGGCAACAGCGGTCAGGATGTAGGGTTGTCCCAGAACTTCCAAAACCGAAGAGCGGGTCATCCGGGCGATAAGCGCCATAAAAAACGTCGATAGGGTTAGAGAGGGCAGTATCAGTTGACTGAAGGATCCGCGGCCCGACGTCGGCAGCCAGCCGAGTTGGACCGAAAAGAGGATGATCAGCAAGATCCCGAGCCAGAAAATCGGCATCGATTGGCCGATCATCGTTAAAAACATAAAAAAATGATCAAAGACCGTTCCCCGTTTATATGCCGCGATTGTTCCCAAAGGAACCGCGATCAGAACGGAGATAATCGTTGCAGCAGAGGCCAGCTCAATGGTCGCCGGCATTCTTTCAAGAATCATCTCCATAACTGGGCGGCGGGCTCTGAGAGAGTCGCCCAGATCACCCTTCAGGATGTTGTGGAGATAAATAAAGTATTGGCGATAGATCGGCTTGTCGTAACCAATCTCTCGGCGGAATCTTTCCACATCCTCATCTGTGGCTTCGATGGAAAGCATCAGCCGGACAGGGTCGCCCGGTATCATCCGGACAAGGACAAAAACCGTCACACTGACGGCCAGCAGAACCAGCAATGACCGCAGAAGTCTTTTTAGAATATATAGACCGGACAAACAACCCTCCGCCAGATAATCCGTCGAAGACGGAATCAAATACCGGCAGCATTACCCGTTAATTTCAAGGTTGGGCTCAAGTCAAGCTGCCGGCAGGCTGAATGTTTCTGAAAAGCAAGATGGTTCGTATTATTCAAAAACCGCGTTGGTAAAGTCGATCAGGGGAACGACTTCGGAAAGACCAACCCCCTTCAGAGATGTGTCGATGCCATATATTTTTGGCGAAAAATAAAGGGATATCCAGGGAAGATCATTCCAAAGCAGCTCCTGAATCTGTGAATAAGCCTGATTCTCCTCCTCGTCCGTCAGGACATTCTGAGCCTGGATGAGTAGTTCGTCCACCTGAGGATTGCTGTAGTTGCTCTTGCTGCTCTTGGGGTCGGTACGGAACCACCAGGTCAGCTGGGTATATGGGCTCGCCGGTGAGATCCATCCCAGGAAAAACATGTCGAATTCGTGGTTGGTGACGGCGCGACTCCAGAAAGTCCCCCACTCCAGGGCCTCCAAGTTAACGGTAATTCCAGCCTCGGCCATTTGTCCGACGATCGCTTCACAAACCATCCGGTCTCTGAGGTAACGGCCATTCGGGCAGCCGAAAGTAACGGTGATGCCATCGGGGTATCCTGCTTCGGCCAGCAGTTTTTTGGCTTGTGGGGGATCGTAGTTGTAAGCCTTTAAATTGGGGTTAAATCCGGGTGAAGACGGGTGATAGAGATGTGCGTCGGCCACTTTAGCCAAACCCATCATGACCGTGTCCACGATCGCTTGGCGGTCAACTGCGTAATTGAACGCCTCCCTGACTTTGAGATTGTCAAACGGTTTTTCCCCCAGTATGAAGGCTATGTGCATGATGCGGGCTGGATCCCCGACTACAACCGAGAGTTTGGGGTTTGCTTTCATTCTGGGAATTGCATCCGGCGATAAATTTGGTATCAGGGACACTTCCCCTGTTTCCAGAGCAGCCATACGGGTCGCACTTTCCGGTAAGATTTTGGCCGTCAGTTTTTCCATTTTCGGTTTTTGCCCCCAGTAATTGTCATTTCGCTTCATGACAATCCGATCGTTCGGGTAATACTTCTCCAGAATGAATTTTCCGGTCCCGATGGGTTGGACGCCAAAACGATCTCCCAGCTCATCTGCCGCTTTTGGCGGCAGGATAAAGAGGTAGCCGAGATTAGCCAGCATTGAACGGGACGGTTTCTTTGTTATCAGATCAACCGTGAAATCGTCCACGATTTTAACCTCGGAAATATCACCGACCCAACTGGCGTTTGTCCAAGCTTTGGCAGGGTCCTGGATGGAATCGATGGTAAACTTGACTGCCTTGGCATCAAATGGCTCCCCATTGTGAAAGGATACCCCTTGTCGCAATTGAAACCGCCAGGTGAGTTTATCGGGCTTTGTCCATGATGTAGCTAAAACGGGAATAAATTTGCCCTGAGTCATATCGTATTCACACAATCTCTCTGTAATGTAGGCCAAGATGGTGAAGTTGTAGTCTCCACCGATAGACCGCGGATCTAATGATTTCGGATCCGTTGTCAACGCAAAAGACAATTCGTTTTCTTTTGCTGAATAGGCAGGCAGCGCCGTCAATACAGAAAGAACCAGTAATAAAATCATACCCCAAAGCATTTTCCTTTTTTCCATCATAACACCTCCATTTTTAAAAAATTATTGGGTGATGAAGCAGGCATCAGATATTATTACCTGAATTCTGCATGAAAATTAATTAGAAATTTAGATAAAAACCAATAACGATAGGTTGTGATAATTCTGAAAGTAAAGAAAAATACTCCACAGGTGAAAAAAAATGACGGCCGAATTATTCGATTAATTTTCACCCGTTGGACGAGCCGGAGGCTTCCATATGCTGCGTTGCTAAGGGTTCGAAGTAAAGAACTACGACGTCACCCTTAGACGCCTTGCCTATGAAAGCCTCCGACTCGTGCAAAATCCAGGCATTAACGTGGTAAAACTGTATCCGGAACAGCACCAAGCTAATCTGGCCAAAGTGAATATCAAGGTTAGTAACATTAGATACTGCCGGAGTCAACAGAGGTTGCGCTATATCTCTCTGGTGCCTGTTCTCGCTGATACTCCGATTAGTCCAAGTGTATCGCATCCTGATATTTATGAAACGGATGCAAAAATTGAAGTTGAACTTGAGAGAGGTGAGAAGGATGA
>JASFFJ010000442.1:0-6794 GCA_050124355.1 Desulfobacterales bacterium
TAAGAGCCAAGGGTTTAGAGAATAAAGTAGCAGCCGTCAACTTTTCGCAATAGCGATCCAATCGATCTAACTATATCCCACCCGCCTCAATTTCGTTTTGGAATTGGCAGTCTTTCCCTTTTTTTTTTAAGTTTAAATCAGAAAATGAATATTTCTCTTGAAAAAATTAATAAAATAAAATAAGGCTCTATGTTATAAATAAATCTTGTTCGGGGGATAAGAAGAATGGGAATCCAAGAGCGCAAGGAAAGAGAAAAAGAGCGACGGCGTCAGCAGATAATGGTTGCCGCCAAAAGGGTATTTTCAGATAAGGGTTTCAGTAAAGCGACCATGGAAGATATCGCCCAGGAAGCAGAGCTCAGCCCTGGCACCCTATACCTATATTTTAAGAACAAAGAAGAGCTTTATGCCTCCCTTTCCCTCAGGATACTCCAATATCTTCTCATTCGCGTTGAGCATGTAAATGATGAGAAAGACGCCGGACCGGAGGAAAAATTGAAAGCCCTGATGGATGCCATGTACGACGTCTACGAGTTTGATCCACTTATCATTATTAACATGTTTCACCTGCAATCGAGCGAAACGTTAAAGAATCTGTCGCCCCAGCTGATGACGGAGATAAAGGATTTATCACGCAAGTCTCTGGGTTCCATCGCCGAAATATTTCAAGACGGTGTCGATCAAGGTCTTTTTATCGACCATCATCCGACCGCCCTGGCCGACACGTTCTGGTCTTTGTTTTCCGGTGTCGTGCTCTGGCTGACAAGCAAAAGACTTATCAATGAGGAAAAGGATTATCTCAAACAAACCCTTGAGCTGGCTTTCGAAGTTTTTGGCCGGGGTATAAAAAAGAATCTAAATTCAGAATGATTCGCCCGAAATCCAGTATTGTTGGCGTGACCATACACATTTGGGTTGCATCAGACTTTACGACACGTCAATAGCTCTGAGTTTTGCGTCACACCTTAAAAAGGCGGGTGATTTCATCTACCTCAAACTGGGGCCAGGTGACCGGTTGCGAGTTTTTGACTGCGGTAACCCCAGGACCGTCGTCCAACACTTCACCGATACAGGTCACGTCGATGCCGGCCTGGTGAATTGCCGATATCAGCGAGTCACAGCCGGTTCGTCGGCAGCAGATCAATAGACTGCCGGAACCGATCAGACCCAGCGGATCAATACCCAGCAAACGACAAAACTTGCGGGTTTCCCTGAAGACGGGAATAGTTTCCATATCAATTTTAATCCGATATCCTCCGGCAATACTCAACTCCTCTGCTGCATTGGCCAACCCGCCTTCGGTGACATCATGCATGGCGCTGACCATCCTGGATTCAGCAGCAATCCGGGCTTCCGTGATGATGCTGATACTCGTCAGAAATTCACGTCCCGACTCAATTGCCGAATCGGCCATACCGAGGCGTTTCAAACGGTCTCCAAACTCCCTGGCAATGATTGCTGTACCCTCCACCGCCACACCTTTGGTGAGCAATACCCGGTCGCCGGGTGCCATATTGCGTTTGTCGATCAATTCATGTCTGGCAACAGTTCCCGCCATCATTCCGGTTACCACCGGTCGCTTGACGGCGTCGGTGATTTCGGTATGACCGCCGCACAGTGTGATTTCCCACTGCCGACAGAATGCTTTCAGTTCATTTATGACGCTGCGAATTTCAAATGGAGTGACACCGCAGGGGAACAACAGCGTGGTAAGCAGCCAGCGGGGTTTTGCCCCGGAAGTTGCAATATCATTGGCATTAATCAAAACAGCATATTGGCCGATGGAATCGGTTGCAAAGGTAATAGGATCCGATTTAAGCACCAGTACTTCTTCCGATACGATGTTTACTGCCGCCGTGTCCTCACCAACACCCGGATTGATAATGATCGAGGGGTCATCAAAAACAAACTGGTTTAAATATTCGCGCAGAAGGTCATTTGGCAGCTTACCGGGGGGCAATGGCATGCCCTGGCGCACGATGCTTTTTAGCTCGATTAGCTGTGACACTTGAAAGTCGACCCTATCCAGGGCCTTCTCAGATGTTGCCGACGGGCTCAAATACGCAGTGAGAGCTCCGGCTTTACTGGCATCTTGCAAAATCCTCGGATCTGCTGCCACGACCAAAACATGGTGTTCCGGCAGTTTCATTTTTTTCATCGCCAATGCGACTGCATTGATTTCCTGCCCATGCGCAGGCTGTTGTTCGCAGCTTATGAGCGTATCAAAATCCGAAATGCTGATATCGGATACTTGAGCTAGCATTTTTTGAACGGATGCGGGGTTGCTGCGACTGATGATGGCCAGTCGGATGTCCTTTGAACGCAAATATCCCAACATTGCTTTGGCGTCCGGGGTGAAAGTTGGGGTCCTTACCGTGTTGGCATCATGGCCATACGATTCAATTAGGGTGCCTTCGAGATGGAAGATCACCGCTTTGATGTTCATTGCTTGGTTTTGCATACTAGAATTAAGAGTTATCCCCTGCTGCTTTTAGGCTTCTGAATCCCCGGCGAGGTGATAGCGATTGGGTTGCTGATTGAAATTGTGTTAGTTTTTGATATGATTGAACTCGAGTTACATAATGGGTATAGACTATTTAAACAGAAAAAACAATGACGGCCATTGGATCAGAACCAAAAGTGCAAGGGTTCTGCGCCGGCTTTAAAAAGTTAATTTGTACGACGCTAAAAAAAAAGTGAAATGAAAGAGACACTAAAAAAACGAAACCTCCATTTTTCAATCTCCGATCACCGTCCGCCACCCATCCCAGTCTTTGAACTCAATCGGTGCCTTTAAAGCCGGTTGAACAGCGACAGGGCCGATGATTTGTTTTTCAATAGGATTTTCATGCCCCCACCAGTTTTTGGCCGCTTGCACGTGGCCCTTGCCATCGAGCACCTTAATTTCCCAGGCACCATTGTTCAGTATATTATTTTGCTCGATTCTGGCCTGGCTATCTTCCAGCAAAATCCCTCCGGATTCGTTTTCCGTGATAACGGAGTTTTTTATCAAAAGTTGGGTCTTGAGGGTTGCGACCCCTGTTTTTATCGATGTTCGTATAAGACTGTTTAAAATCTCAACCTTGCAATCTTCCATCACGACGCCCCACAAATTATCCTGAAATCGACTGTTTTGAATGGAAATAATTGATTGAGAGGCTCTAAAACCAAATTCAGCATTTGATATTGTGCAAAACCTGATTTTATTTTCGCCGGAGCTGCGGTCTAAAATTATGCCTTTCCAGCTTGTCCTGTCGAGACTTGACAAACGAACCGGATCGTCTCTAGTCCCTAAGATTTGTAATTCGCCTTTGACAATCATGCCAAGGCCATTGAACCATAGCACCGTACCGGCGTTTATCGTGAGCTTAGCACCAGGTTTGACCACCAGGGCATAATTAACAAGATAGGGGCTTTTTTCGATACTCAATTCATGATCACCGGATATCACGTCGGGAAGCAAGGTTGGTTTGCCAATTTTGACCGGACCTAACGTATCCATCCACTGGCTGCTAACGCCTGATTTTGTCGTGAGATATCCAACCAGTCGACCATGGGGTAATCGATCGCGGGCTTCTATGCGATAGGCGCCGATGTAAACACCCGGCCGTTTTTCTTTCATGGGGAGGTTTTCGATCAGCGAAGGGATGCTCCAGCTGGCGATTTGGTTTTCTTCACCGATCATTGCCACTTTCAAATATTCCCCCGGTTGAAGCAGTTTGCCGGCGCCATTGTGAACCAATGCCTGAATCTTGGGTGGCGGCTGCTTGACCGCGGGCGGATTCGGAATTGTCGCAACCATCTGCATACACAGCTCGGCGGCTGCTCTCATGTGGGTGGCCTTTTCATGGCCGTAAGCGGTCTTTAAGACAGCCATCGCCAACCCGATGGGATTTATGGGCACATCCCCATCTTCTAGATGGACGGTGTGTTCGAGTTCCCACAGGACCTGACCGGAATCGCATCGAACCATCCTTGCATTAAGTCCGGCCTGACTGTTGGAATATACCAGTGCATACATTTTACCCAGACTGAGAACTTCACCGAAAATGACGGCATCCACGCCCAACAACTGGCCCAGCTTTTGCGCAGCAATATTTTCTCCAGCGATGATTCGGGCATATAGATGGTTTGTTTCCAGACTAGCGTCGATGATAAAAGGTTCAAGATCCCGGTAATTCAACGAACTAAAAAAATTGTAAAACATCTTGCGCACCAGGGAACCGGCTTGCGGATTAGCTGTTTTGTTTACGAAAGGCAGAATAGCAATTTTAGTTGGAAGCTGATCATCCTCAAACACTGCCGGGGTAGGTGGAGACTGGAACATCCGAAGCATACAGGACGTGCTTGCGGTGAGGATAAAGAGGACTAACAATACTGCAATCAGTGCGTTCTTCATTTTCCCAAAATTGATGTTTTGTATTCAGGTTATAACTCAATTCATAAGCCACCGGCTCAGCCGGTGAGAATTGAAAAGGTTCTACCGTTACCGGGAGAACATACAAAATGGATTTAAACTTGTACGATGCCGGTGGCTTATGAATTGAGTTAAATAAAAGAATTTTGGCTCACTTATTTTCCGATTTAGTCAGCTATGTAAGCAGCGTATCTGCTCATCAAGACGGACAAATCAGAAAAAGACATGATTAAAATAATCTTGTCAATATCTCAGAGCAGGCGATAATAACAAAAACTAAGTTGGAGCAAAAATTCTTTTCACTAATCAGCGACCACCAGCAGAGCGTGGTCCCGGCCCCTTCAAGGGACCATCCCCATACCCCCAGCTGGTGGTCGCTGATTACCTGATCCGGATATTCGGGAACAAGAACCGAAACGGATAATTGAATATTGCGCATTGTGTTTTGGCGGTTGTCTGACATTTTTGTTTTCAGGATCTCGATTTATAGATTCAAGCCTTGAATCACCAAGGTTTTTCGGCGTCGGTTTCTTTCTGTTGGTCTTCGAATAGGTATTGCATGATCCAGGAGCTCTCGGTTCCCGACTCTTCCAGCAGGCGCTTAATTTTTTCTTTCTTTTCTGCCTGCTCACTGCTGCTTTTTTGTTTTTCCCCCACTCTGTTTGCTGATGGAATTTCAGCCGATCCAGCTTTTTCATCCGACGTTCTGGTTTTGGCCAATTTTTGCCGGCACATGATCATTTTATCATTGATATCTTTGCTCTCGGTATCGATCAAATAATAGCGTTCAAAATAAGAAAGCGCCCGGGACCAATTTTTATCTGCAAAATGTTTATTGCCGTGTTCACGGTAAAAAGACTTCATCTGGTTGATGCGTTTTAGCGCCAGCTCATTTCCGGGTTCCAGTGTCAGGGCAGCTTGATAGAGGAGGTAGGCATTTTGATTCATCGGTTTGAGATAACGTTGCGCCCGAAAATGTGTATCAGCTTCCTTTAGAAGCTGCGCCAGTGTCTGATTTTTGCGAGGTTTTTGCTGATGAGCTATCCAAATACGCCGTATGGCCTTGTGTGCTTCTTCGAAATAGATGCTGTCTTCTTTGATGGCTGCATATTGTCTCAGTGCCGGTTGGAAGTTCTTGGCAGATTCAAGACCATGCGCCAGGGTGAGGCGATAATAATCCAACCGTTCCCAAAGAACAATCGATTCTTTGCCGGCACCATATTGCGCCAGGTATTTCTTTAAATATAAGATGACGGTATTGAGGTCTTCATCTCGAGCCATTTGCTGGGTGATGGCAAGGGTCGATTCAGTCAGAAGCCCCTTCACCCGACTCCTGTGCTCTGGAGATAGATCCAGCTCTAAAAGATGTTTGAGGGAATTTTGTGCGGACCGGTATCTTCCCATTTGTATTTGTTTGGAAACGGCAGATAACGCCCATTTGACCTTTAAGGGCGTAAATACTTGAAAGTAACCAAAATAGCCTACTAATATTGTCAGCACAATAACGGTAACCCACAACCCCCATCCCGATTGTTTATTTTGCGAGAGCGGTTTGGCATTCAGTCTTTTTTCGTCACGGGCACGATCTGAAATAAACGCCATGGTTGTAGAACCGATTCGTATTTGATCTCCGGCGTAGAGTCGTTCCTCGGCAATGGGCTTATCATTTAGCAGCAACGGGTTGGTTGTGCTGACATTCCTCAAGAAGAATCCATCTTGTCGGTCTTCAATCACACAGTGTTTACGGGAAACCAAAGGGTCGAGAAGATTTAGATCCGCTTCTACCGATCGTCCGATGACAAGCTTTGTTTTGTCAAGTGGGCAGATAGTACTCTCGCCGGAAATGGTTGTGCATACCAGTCGAGGTCCGATCACCTTTTCCTTTGAGCGGGTCATGACCATGGTTTGTGCTTCCCGGGGAAGGGCTGAGGATACGGCGCCCGAGCCTTTTTCTTCCTGGTCTATATGTCTCATGGTCTCTGCCTAAAAATTGGGTTGAATTAGATGAATCAGCACACCGATATAGATTTCTATCGGCATTTTATAGATGATCTTTAATGAGAAGCTTCCGTCATCCGATGTTTAGGTCTCTTATTTTACTATGAAAATTGAAAATAAAGGGTTCGGGGTGGGTGCGGCTTCAGGTGCGGGCGGCTGCGTCTGCTAATTCTTAATTTTCTGCAAGATCATATCTTTTTTTGATCAACTTGGCAGCATTCTTTTTCAGAGCGGCGGCTGAATTGACAAGAACCCGGTTAGCATCAGCTACCAGGGCCATATTTTTGTAAGATACGCTAAACTCGGCCACAGATCCTCCTCCCGGTGGGGTTCGAGGGAAATTATCGGTGGTGAATTATTATTTAATTTCAAGTAAGTG
>JASFFJ010000443.1:0-6751 GCA_050124355.1 Desulfobacterales bacterium
AGGTGCGCGTTGCCGACCATTAGATCCCTGGCAATCAGGGTCATCTTTATCGATGTTTGCCAATCTTTGTCCTTTGCTGCCCGGGACTTTTGCAACTTCGCTGGATTGTTATCGGGTCCCTCCTTGCAATGTTCCTTCACCCAGCCTGATGCGCGCTCGAATTCAGACTTGTCATAAATTTCTTCCTCCAGGCGCCGGACAAATTCCGACATATCTACGTATTCGTTGCGCATACCGAGATAATTTTGGAAAAATGCCTCATCGACGATAGAGCCGGCAATTCCCATGGAAACCGAACCGAGGGAAAGATACGAGGTTCCCTTCATGCAGCCCACGGCAATACTGCTGCGGACAAACTGCAATATTTTTGCGCGGACATCATTTGGAATACCCGTATCATCCGAGTCCTGAACGTCGCGGCCATAAATGCTGTAGGCCGGCAGGCCTTTCTGATTGTGGGCGGCAAGCGTTGCAGCCAGATAAACGGCCCCCGGGCGCTCGGTTCCATTAAACCCCCAAATGGCCTTGGGAATATTAGGATCCATATCCATGGTTTCGGAACCATAACACCAGCAGGGTGTCACCGTCAGGGATACGGCAACGCCCTCGCGTTCAAACTTTTGCTGGGCCAGAGCGGCTTCTGCGACGCCGCCGATACAACGGTCGGCAACTACACATTCCACCGGCATTCCGAAAGGGTATTTGCAGTTTTCAGAAATGAATTCTGCGGTGGAGTTTGCCATCGCCATGACCTGGTTCTCGAGCGATTCCCTGACACCGCCGAGCCGACCGTCGATCGTCGGGCGAATCCCGACTTTCGGCAGGCGGCCGATGAGCCGGTTTTGCAGCGAAATCTGCTGATTGTTTTTGGTATCTGCCATGGTATCTTCTCCTTTGAAATAATAGTTTTGCCACTAAGTCACTAAGGCACGAAGTGATGATATGTATTTTAAATTATTTGCTCTCTTGTGAAACTAAAATAACAGAATACAGTATTCGACGTTGGACGTTCATTTTTTTTGATCTCATCTATGAAACTCTACCTTAAGTTTCTTATACGATCAGACTGAAAGCTCGTGGCAAAAGGCCGCGTTGGAGCTTCAATTGACCCGAATCCGATTGCCGGTGGATGCCTCAAACAAAAACGTCCTTGACGAGTCTACCCGAATTTTAACCCGCTGGTCAATGGTTCCCTCGTATTCTTTGTCTTCGCGAACTGTGAAATAATCATCGCCCAGCTTTGCAGTGACAATGGTCTGATCGCCGGTTAACTCCACAGAAAAAAGGACTGCCTCCAGATGGCTTTGCCCGCTGGAAACGATCTTCATATCCTCAGGACGTATACCCAGGAGCACATCGTCGCGAGATCCCTTTCCAACCTCCTGGACGCGGCATTTACCGGTAACGAAGTCACCATCTGCCAGTTCACCACTCAGAAAATTCATGGAAGGCGATCCAATAAATCCGGCAACAAACATGTTGCTCGGATCATTATAAACGCTCTTTGGGGTACCGACCTGCTGCAGTACACCTTCTTTCATGATGGCAATCCGCTCGGCCAGCGTCATGGCTTCAATCTGGTCGTGGGTGACATAAATAGTGGTGACTGCCAGTTCGTGCTGTAGGTGTTTCAATTCGGCCCGCATCTTTCCCCGTAATTTGGCATCGAGATTGGAGAGCGGTTCATCCATGAGAAATACCTGAGGGCGCCGTACGATCGCCCGCGCCAGGGCCACCCGTTGCCGTTGTCCCCCGGACAACTGCTTGGGGTAACGGTCCAGCAGGCCTTCAAGGCGCACCTGCCGGGCTGTTTTCAGAATGGCCGTCTGGCGTTCCTCGTTTTTGACATCGCGCAGCTTCAGAGGGTAGCCGATATTTTGGGCCACGGTCATATGGGGATAGAGCGCATAGCTCTGAAAGACCATGGCCACATCACGGTACTTGGGAAGAACCTCATTGACCCGACGTTCTCCAATGAAAATATCGCCCTCATCCGCCGTTTCCAGTCCCGCAATCATGCGCAGGGCGGTGGTTTTGCCACATCCCGACGGTCCTAGCAAGACGAGGAACTCACCATTTTTGATCGCTAAATTGAGCTGATCAACAGCGATAACCTTGCCATACCGCTTGCTGACATTTTTTAATCGAACGTGCATGATTAAATTGGAAAATTCAGAGATAATTAACGGATTCTAACCTTATTTCAGTTCCTTTTAATTTGATTTAATCATTAAATCCAAAATCCCAAATCCACAATCCCAAATTGTTCTATCCTTTTATGGCCCCAATCAGAAGTCCACGGGTGATAAAACGCTGTAAAACGACGGTGATGGCGACCACCGGCACAATCATAATAATGATCAGCACCGACATATACCACCACTGGGGTCCGCGAGTTGCATTCTGGGCGGCGACGAGCAGCGGCAATGTCTGAGCATTGGCCGTGGATAGAAACAGGGCGATCAGATACTCATTCCAGCATAAAATCAATACCAGTAAAAATGTTGCTGCCAGGCCGGGTTTCGCCAGGGGAAGCACGATGGTAAAGAAGGCGCGATAGCGGGAGGCACCGTCTAGCGATGCACTCTCCTCAAGATCCATGGGCACGCTTTCGAAAAAATCCCGCATGAGCCAGACCACGATGGGCAGGTTAACGGCCACATAGGTAATCACCAGGGCCGCATGGGTATCCAGCAGACCAAATCTCTGGAAAAGCACGTAAATCGGAATCACCACCGCAACCGGCGGCAAAATGCGCTGGGAGATCATGAAAAAGGCAATATCGGTATTGTGCAGCGACTTGCGGAAACGTCTCCCCAGGGTTGCCAGCAGTACAATGAAAAGGGCCAGGCCCGAGGCAACGGCAATCTGCCAGGCCAGGCCGAATCTTACAACAGCCACGATCATCAGAATTACGATGAATATGAATAGTAAAATGGAGCCCAGTTTCGGTCGATATGCGATGCGGGTCAGGGCATATCCCGCCATACTGCCGATGATCACCGCGATCACGGAACTGGCCAGCGAGACCACCACGGTGTTCAAATAGGGTCGCAGGGTGTCGTTACCCAGATCCACAAAGATGTACTTCCAGGCGTGAAGGGAAGGTTTGAAATCGATGCCCGGCAAATATACGGGCCCATCATTGACGTGAATGGGCAGTTTCAACGATGTGACGACCAGCCAATATAATGGAAACAGGCAGACCACTGTCCAGAATCCGAGGATGAGATAGGAAAAAACCTTCGATACTGGCGCCACCCCATCAATGGTTTTTGGCTCGAAGAGATTCCGGTAGAGAGATCTTTTTGGGCTCATGCGGTTTTAATCCGGTGACCGGCAAAGTTAACAAACGACATGGCAAAGAGCACTGCAACAAACAACAGCATATACGCGACGGCAGCAGAACCGCCCAGATCCAGCGCGCGCCAGGCCATGAAAGAGTGCAGCGTCAGGGATTCCGATGCGATCCCCGGTCCGCCGTTGGTCAGCACATTCGGCAGGTCGATAATCTTGAAGGCTTCGATCAGCCGAATCAATATCAGCGTAACTCCAACCGGCACAATCGCCGGCCAGGTGATGTCCCGAAAAATCTGCCAACGGGAAGCCCCGTCAACGATGGCCGCTTCGACTTGATCGCGAGGCAGGTTTTCCAGGGCAGCCAGCAGCACAATAAACATAAACGGTATCCACTGCCAGCAGTCTCCCAAAACAATCACCCAGCGCGCCGCCCAGGGATCCTTGACCCAGGCAATGGCACCCCAGCCGAAATGCAGCCAGATCGGTGCAAGGGGACCCTTGGTGGTATCGACCAGCATGCGGAAAGTGTAAGCGATCCCAACCGGTGTGACCATGAGCGGAAAAAAGAACACCAATCGAAAAAAATTACGGCCGGCAATCCGTTGAGCACAAAGCACCGCCAGGCCCAGACCAACCAGGAACTGAATCAGGACGCCAAAGCACACATAGAACAGGGTGATGACCAGGGTACCGGGAAATCCTTTCTGATTGATGGTCAGCAGCACCAGCCAAATCAAGGAAAACAGACCGGCTGAAAATATGAGACGTCCCAGGGTACCCATTATCGTGACCGTGCCCTGCCGAAAATAGCGCCACAGCCACCACAGCAACAAAACGATCACCACTCCGATAAGTGTCATTTCCATGGGATCAAGTTTCCCGAAAGTCCCCAGGAAATGAAACTGCTGGCTGCCGAACAGCAGCTTTTTATAGTTCAGCCATCCAATGTATTTCAGGCTGAAGCCGCCCTTGACAAACTTGAAACGGGACAGAGAGAGGTAGAGGGATATGATTAGCGGAAAAATGGCCAGAACAAGAATGATCAGGATCGCCGGCAGGATGAAAACCACCGGCGCCCGCTGATCGGCCCACTCGCTAAATACCGCCATACGTTTTGTCATACATCACCCTTCAACGCGGGCTTGCAGCACCAAACGAGCCCGCCGGAAACGCAGATAGTGAATTTTTTTAGATTGTCACATTATCAATTTCGGATTTGGGATTTTAGAATTTGGATTTAAGGTTCGCCTCCGGCGGATCGATTTAAAAAAAAAGATAGAGCAAAGCGATACAACAAATCCGCAATCCCAAATCTAAAATTGACACATAAAGTTGATTTAACGAAATAAAGCCTTGTCCAAAGTTAAAGACCACGTTGTGAGTGAATTACATCACCTTTCTAGAACCCCAGGGTTGCGCGATAGGCCTTGAGCTGTTCTTCACGCCCCAGTTCATCCGTAATTTCTTCCCAACCGGCTTCGATATCTTTCATGGCTTGCTCCGGTGTAATTTCCCCGGCGAGCATGCGGGCAATGGCCGTATCGAGCACAATCTGTTGATAGCGTTGGTTTTGCGGGATGCGCAGATCGAGCACCATGTTGGGGCTGTTGAGACTGGCCTTGATGGCACCCAAATAGTTTTCGGCAGCCTTGCGGCTCATCCCGGCTTTGGTCCAGTTATCCAAATTTTCAAACTGGGAGATGCGATAGGGATTAAAGCCGGTGATGCCGATGGTCACATCAACATTCGACTGGGCGGGCTGACTCATGTATGAAAAAAACTCATAAGCGACGTCCTTTACTTCCTGTGAGACGGCGGCGTTGATGCCACCGGACCACCCGCCATAGGCCGCAAAGGGCGCATGATTGATCCCCTTTTCGGCGTGCGGGCAGCGCTGCTCATCACACGGCTCCAGTTTGCCGGTTTTACGGTCCAGTACGCGACCGGAGCCGGGCATGATGATCGCACCCACCTTGTCCTGAACTTTAGACGTCTTTGGATCGATGGCCAGGGTGCCGATATCTCCCCAGTCTAAACTCAGGGCGCAGCGGCCGCTGGTAAACAAACCGCGCGTATCTCCGACATCCAGGTTGATTTCATCTGGCGGCCCGTACTTGGTGCTTTCCAGGTAAACTTTCAATGCCTCTGCGAAGGCCTCGTTGTTGACCAGTGGCTTCATGCTTTCCGTATCGAAAAATGCACCCTGACCGGTACCCTGGCTTTGAATGAAACCGGCCGCCACCGAGGTCACCATCCAGTAGGACTGGGCATTGCGTTTTTTTGCAATACATGAGCCGTAGTCCGGTTTGCCGTCATCATTCATGTCCTTGCCGTGAAAGCGCTTGGCTATATCGAGATAGTCATCCCAGGTTTGCGGGGGTTTCAGACCGGCACTTTCCAGTAGATCGGTGCGGTAGTAGACCATCTGAAAATCTCCGTCCAGGGTGATGGTATAGGTTTTGCCGGCATAGCGCATACTAAAATTGCGAAAAAACCCGCCGATATCATTCAGGTCCAGGGCAGTGTCCTTTGCAATGCGGTCCGTCAGATCTTCCAGGTAGCCTGGCTCCACATAGTCCACCATCCATTGCGGTGCAAATACCGCGGCATCGATGCTGTTGGTGCCGGTGGCCCAGTCGGTCAGAAGCTTGGTGTAAAGATCCGAAAACGGAACCGTGATGACATTGATGGTGGCACCAGTCATCTTCTTGAATTCCGGCGCCCGGCGTTGCAGCGGTTCTGCAATCTGGGGGCCGGTGAAGGTCATGACATTGACAGTTACCCCGTCATATTTCCCTGCCGAGGCTTGTCCGATCATCCAGGGTAGGGGGAAAGACAATACAGTGACGATTAATAAAGCAACAATAGTTTTTCCCGACTGATGAATAACGCATTTCATAATCACCCTCCTTTTTGTTTAGGTGGATTAAACTTTTCCAGGGAATGTCGCTTTTTCCTGGAAAAATGAAACCGCATAACAAGATTAATTATATGTGAGCCATTTTGAAGGGAAAATGCAGACTGGTTATAAAAGATGATCGCCTCATCTAACTAAGGTCGGAAAAGAATAGACCTGAAGACAAAAAATTGTCAAGAAATAATACCTAAATGGATTAAGACCCAATAATTTTTTCTTGACATTCGCTACCAGATACGCCATCAATTTTTCAAGATGATGAAAATTATTCGCATATGTGAACAATTTCTGAAATTTGAAATTTGAAATTCGATATTGGGTATTCGGCGGTTCTGCGGTTCGCTGTTTGACCTTTAAAAATCTCACTGTAGATAAGGCGGTCTCATGACATTGGAGATTAAAACGGTTCGGGAAATAACAAAAAAGCCGGCTATCGTTCATTGCTCTTCGATTGTACAGACGAATGATAAAGATCTTTGGTGCGTCTGGTATGAATGTCCTTACGAAACTTCCATGGACACCATCATCAAAATC
>JASFFJ010000444.1:0-6748 GCA_050124355.1 Desulfobacterales bacterium
CGGCCCAGACCGACAAGCAAAACAAACTGCTAAACGATATTGCCGCGATCAACCAGGACTCGCGGGTGGTAAGTTTCGATACGTTCTTGGAAAACCCCGACTATTACACCGGAGCCCTGTACGTGGTCAAAACCAACGAGATCACGGAAGAAATCATCAAACAAAAAGTGGTGGGTTTCTCATTGAGAAATATTCAGTTTGATTTCGATAAAGCCGATGTCCGTGCCGAATATCAGGACGAGATGGAGGCCCTGGCTAAATTTCTGGAGGAGAATCCCGATGCCACCGGCCTGATTCAAGGTTTCACCGATAGTACTGGATCCGAAGAATACAACCTGCTATTGTCGAATCGAAGGGTTGAAAGTGTGCGGGATTATTTGGCGCAAAATTTTAACCTTGATCCGAACCGTCTTGTCTTGCAGTGGTATGGTCCTGCCAATCCCATTGCCAGCAATGATACCAGGGAAGGCCGCGCCAAGAACCGGCGGGTGGAAGTCGATATCTCCATGCCTTAAATGGGTTCACCGTTTCGTGATCGTAATTTGTTCGGGTTGATTACATATGATTGATTCGAATATTCCGATCGCTTTAAAAGGCCATCCCCACGCTGAAGTGAAATACAAAAAAATCCTCATCGCGGTCGCTGTCCCGGTCCGGGTTAAACGCAAAATCAACCCGGGCCGGGCCCACCGGCAGCTGGTATTGCAGGCCGAAGCCCACCCCGGTGCGAAAATCCTTGAAATACTGGTCGAAGGTGTCTGACATAACATCGGACTTGCTATCGTAGGGGTCCTTACCTTGTTCGATGCGGCTCCGGTTTGGAGAGACATTGCCGAAGTCGAGAAATAGAGACCCGGTCAGATTTCCAATCAAGCGCTGCCGCAACTCTATATTGATGACATTGTAAGCCAGCCCGCCGACCGGATCACCGTTTGAATCCTGGGGACCGAGTTCGGATTGTTTAAAACTGCGGACTGTATTTTCACCCCCATTGAAAAATCTCTCGGCGATGGGCAAATTTTCATCTGTCCCCTGAAACACTAAACCTGTCCGATAGCGCATCCCCAGAACCGTGGTTTGGGTCAGCGGGACAAAGTAGCGCACACCTCCTGACAGACGTGTGAGGGTGATCTCACTGCCCAGAAACGAGTCGGCATATTCTCCGGAAAGAAAACTTCTCTGCCCCCAAGTAGGGAAAAATAAATTATTGCGACTGTCGTAGGTTGCCTGGGCCTTGAGGCTGGCGTAGTCGTAGTCGCTCGGCGCATCTGCTGCATCTTTGACATCCCGATCGACATCCGAGACGTCCGTCATACGGAAGCCATACCCACCGGTCGCCTTCACCCGTTCGGTCAATGTTCTCGTAAACGCAAGGGTTCCGCCCAAGTCTTTACGGGTAAACGATGGCTCTTCGCGGCGGCCATAGAAAGTCGATAGATCGGCCTTAATTTTGGTGTTCAGAAACCAGGGATCGGACAGACGCGCTACGATGCTTTGGGCTTTGGCAGAGCCGATGGCCTCCAGTCCGAAGAGTCGACCGGTACCGAACAAATTTTTCTCCTGGAACCCGGCCTTCAGGCGCAGCAGCTCGTAGGAACCCCAGCCCGGCTCAAAATAGAGTTCTTTAGCCGGGACTTCTGTAACCGTTACCACAAGCGGCCACTGATCGGTGTTTTCCTGTTTTTCAAGTTGCAGGTCGACTTTTGAGAAAAGTCCGGTCTTGTAAAGATCCCTGAAGCTTTTCTGTTGCTGATTAAGTTTAAATTGATCGCCCGGTTTCAAGTGCAGCCGGTTGCGGATAAACGTTTCCCTGGTGTTGTCATTGCCCCGGATTAATATCTCAGAAATAGTCACCTGTGGTCCTTTGGTGATTGCTGCTGCCAACACCACTTTGCCAGGCTCGTTTCCTTGTTGCTCTTTGATGTCCACCAGCGTGTTCGGGTATCCCAGATCCCCGTAAATCTCGAGCAACCGGCTCCTTAAAATCAACCTTCGCCGGGCGAAGTATGGTTTGCCGATGAATTCCTGGCGCGATTTTTTCAGGTTATCCTCTGCCTGCGGTATCAGATCTCCCTGAATTAGGATGTCGTGAACCACATACCGGATTCCCTCCTTGATGGCAACCGCGACAGTAGCTTGAGTGCGATCAACGGAAAAAGAATATTGGGCATCACCAACTAACACATCGCGATAGCCCTGGGAGATATAAAAATCCTGAATCTGGGACAAGGCCGACTCGATATTGGACTTGATGAAGAGAAGTTTTCCCTGACCGAAAAGACCTGATTTGCCTTCTTCAAAAAAGGGCAACAGGGTCGGTCTGGTGATGGTCGCATTGCCGCTAATATCGATTTTTTGAAGAATGACCCGCGGACCCTCATTTATCGTAAAAGTGACCACAAGCTCCCCGGCAACCTGCTCGATTTGATAGTCCACGGTCGCAAACGCATGGCCGGCCTTGCGGTAGGCAAGCTCCATCCGAAAGGCGGCATCATCCACATCCGATCGACGCTGCCCCTGCTTTTTAAAGGCCTTCAGCTCATCCACCGCCGCCTTCCGTAAAAGCGTCTCGCTTAAGGCCTGGTTTCCACGGAAAACGATTTTATAGGGTTTCGGTTCTGCCGCCCCAGGTTTGGTTTCGTCGGCTGCAACGCTGTTCGGTAATGAAATGATGTAACTCGACATCAGCAGAACCAGACAAACGCAACGCCACATCCAACGTGAGTGGAAACAGTATTTGGTGTCTTGTCTCATAAAACCATAAATTTAATCATAACTGGCAAATGAAATCTCCCCGCAAATCAGCTGACGGGGTATCGGACTAAGATTTGAAAAAAATAGTTAACTCAAATCTTATTTAACAGGGTAAATCTGCGTGGGTCTGCGGCTAATTATGGACCAAATAAAGGACCTGCCCTTTTTCCTTTATTTAAATCGAAAAACAATTTTTAATCCTGCATTGTAAAAATCAAATATATCTTTTTCACCGGTAATGTAGAGTTTGTCGCCATCGCGCAGGACGTCGTTCGCAATCCGAAATTGTGCATCGATGGTTTCCTCACCCGACCGGGTCACGGCCCTGCCGATCCCGATATCAAAGCGGTCCATAATGGCATCCGTCGACTCACTGCCGAACCACCGGGCCATCAAATCCTTACCCAAAAAGACGGCCACATTCGCGCTCTGCTGCTGGGTGCCCTGGGTGTCATTCGTTGAATTGGGTTGTTGACCGGCGATAACCAGCAGAATCAATTCCTCATTTGAAAGCGGCGGCACCGAAGACAGGGTCACCACCGGCTCGTCAAAGGCCCCCCCCACCAGCATGGTGATATCATATCCGAGCATCGTCGCTGTACCGACCAGATCCAGCGTGGGACGATCCGGTCTTTTGGGATCGAAGCGAACAACGCCGGACTCGAAAATAAGAGTGCCGGCAGGAAGGCTGAGCCGGGTCGGGTCGACATAGACTTCCCCGGCAAGGACCGGAAATTCGCCGGTGCCGATCAACTTGAGTTCCGGTCGAACCGCGCCCCTGGCCAGGTTGTTGCGGATCGTGAAGGGATTTTTGGAGGTCAGCCGCACATCAAAAACCATATCTTTTAAGGGCGGCTGCCGGATGGAAAAAAGCTGCAGGCCCAGGTCTGTTTTGGGTTTTGACGATCCTTTCAGGGTGCCAAGAAGGTCTAAGTATTTTGCCAGACGGCCGTCGGTGATGGCCACTTCACCTGCCACCTCCAAGCGCTTCACGGGTCCTTTGACTGTCAGGTCGGTATCGGCACGCACTTGCAAACCTTCACTGCGGACAAAAAGAAGATTTTCTCCCTGAAGCCGCAGATCCGCAGTAGCACCACCTTCACTGTTTCGTACCACAGACCCCGTGATCTGGAAAGGCGCACCGCCCAGCTCTCCCGTGAATGTTTGCAGCTGTGCGCCGGTCGGGGTGACCACGGCATTCAGATTCAGCGCCTGCAAGGAGGGTACATCGATATCAGGCCGCAATTCGCCATCGGTCAGGCGCACCAGGGCATCTACCGCCGGGTCCGATATCGGGCCTTTCATGGTGACATCCGCTTCGAGCCGTCCGGCAACCCGCCGCAGACTCGGATTCTCCACCGCTAACCAGCTTAAATCCCCGGCGCTGAGTTTACCCTTCAAGTCAACGTTGCCGACCGGTTTGGCGGTTACTCCATTAAGGAAATCGGCCAAGGCCGGCATTCCGGACCATTCACCCTTGCTGGTAAACGTTAGCTCGGGGGAGTTGATTTGGATCGATTCCACCCTGAGTTTTTTCCCATCGAGTCTCATGTTCCCATCGAGATCAATGGGTCCGGGCGGCATGGATTTCAAGTGCGGGGGATCGTTGAGGCCCCGACTCCTGAAGACAAACGTGCCGGACGGCGCCTTCCAGGTGCCGGCCATTTGCAACTTGCCCTCAAGGTTGCCATCTGAAGGGATGTAGTCGGGCAAAAACCAGCCGAATGCAGCCAGATCGGGGATGGATACTTGCGCATCGACAGAGAACGGACCGCTCCTCAGAAGCGGTTTTTCCAATAGATTCACCGGAATGGTGCCCGTCAGGCCAATCTGCTGCCCCGACCCGCCCTGCCATTGGAACTGCCGAATAGTTATCCCGTCTTTTGCGTAGGAAAGATCGAACCGGCCGGACAGGGATAGCCGGTCTTTTTGGAAGTCAAGTTTCGCCAGATCGCCGGTTACCGCTAAAGATGGCGAATTCATGTTACCGAAGAGGTGGATGGTTGCATTGAGTCCGTTGAATTCTACCTGGTCAGTGGCAAGGGATTCGAGCCAGCCGTCGCCGTTGAAATCGGAGATAAGGAGGTTAAAATCAGCCTTTTTTTGCGCAGTCAAGGATCCTTTCAGGCGGATGTCGCCGTTTGGACCGCCCAGGAATATGTCCTTTAAAGAAACGTCACCCTTGCGGGTAAAATGAATATGCCCCGGTTTTTTGAGTGCCAGCAAGGCGTTCTGCCCGGAGAGGGTCAAATCAGTAAGTTCCAGATCGAAGGCCGCATCGGCCTTTCCCCGCAACAGGTTTCCGGTCAGCTTGGCTTCGCCCAGGGGCGCATTTACCTGGGCCAGATCAATATGGATCCGTCGTCCGGCGCTGCGTAACTTGAAGATCGCTCTGGAAATCCTGATATCATTTAGTTGCACCGCTTCGAGTGTCACATCGGTTTGGGCTTCCGGTTCCATGAGCGGCCCGGATAGTTTGAGGTTTGCATGGACGGCGCCGTTTAGCGGCTGATTTTGCGAAGTCAAATTTTTTGTGTAGGCCGCAACATCGGCGACATCGATGTTCAATTTAACATTTTCAAAAATTTGGCGCTTGAGATCAAAGGATCCTTTCAAGTCAACCCTGTCCGCTGCCTGACGGACCTTCAACGTCTCGACGGTGATCTTTTGACCGTTTGAATTCAGCCGAATGTCGGCATTTCCGAGTTGATTTTCCTCGAAGCTGAGTTGCTGTGCCTTGATGTCGGCGCTGCCACCGGGCATCATTAGGGGACCTGCCAGGGTGACATCTCCGGTCAGACTGCCGCCGATGCGAGGTTTTCCGCGAGCCAGATTCGAATTTTCAGGCCAGAATTCTTTAATATAGGACGCCAAATCGGACAATTGGAATTGGAGTTGAACATCCTCAAGTTCCTGATTATCAAAATGAAATCTGCCTTGGCCGGCGAGGCGGTCCTTTCCCCGCAGCAGCGTTAGCGACTCCAGTGTCGCCACCTGAGCATCAGCGCTTGCTTTCAGCGTCAGGTCGCCATAGGTCACATCCTGGAACGAGACCCCTTTAGCGGTCAGGTTTGCCGTCCCGCCCGGGGCTCCGAAGGTCCCGGTCACCGTCGCCTGGCCCTTCACGGATCCGCCCAGTTGGGGAATCTTAAACAGTCTGCCGATCATCTCCAGGTCCGGCAAATCGATATCCAGGGCGGCCTGAACCGCGGTATCTGTGATGGGGCGGTTCATCGACGGCAGCGCGATACGCGATGGATCCAGTCGAATAGACCCGTTGTCCGTGGTTAGACTGCCGCCGGAAATATGGATGTCACCGCTGACGATCTTCCCGTCAAGTATCAGTCTGTGTGCCGGCACCGCATCGATCTCTGCGGAAAGGTCCAGGCCCGCCAGGGAAATAAGAGCGGGTAGATTCCGGCAGTCGAAGGAAAAAGCACCCGCCAGCGTTCGTAAAATCCCGTCGACGTCGCCCCCGAACACCGCGCCGGCAGACGTGCCGAGATCCTTAATCTCAACTTTATTTTCTCCGGTCAGCAGATCGAGTTTTTCCAGGCGCATCCGGTCGTCTTTTGCTTGGGCCTTTAGGCTCAGCTCGTCAGCCGCCAGGCCGTAGATGTATCCCCCCTTCAATTGGAGATCCAAATCGGCAACAAGATCCGTTGGCTGTTCCAGGGGCAGCGTTACATCTGCCGTCATCGAAAAATTTCCTTCGAGGGCGATCTTGGGTGTGAAAAAGGAAAAAATTTGCGCCAAATTGATGTCGTCCGCCTTAATTCGACCCAACAGATTAGAAGAACCTAACTCTCCATCGAGCGCTAATCGACCGCCAGCCAGACGAAGCTTTGCCGCGAAGGGCATTATCTGTGGTAAGGTTTCCAATCCGATCTGCAGCGACTCTGCCAGTTCCGATCCGCCCAGATTTAGCCTTCTAACCGATATTTTCTCTGCGGAATACTCGATTTCTAGCGAGACCGGCGTTTTACCGGCGCGC
>JASFFJ010000445.1:0-6743 GCA_050124355.1 Desulfobacterales bacterium
AGGCACCCACGCTGTTGTGCACGGTGATGCAGAGGCCGACGGCGGCGCATACGCGGGAAAGTTCTTCGACGGTAATGGCATAACTGATGGTGTCCAGTTCCGCGCCACCGTATTTTTGCGGAACCTGGAGCCCGAAATAGTTCAACTGACGCATTTTTTCGATCACTTCCCAAGGGAAACGGGATTCGCGATCGATCTCGTGGCTAATAGGTCCCAGTTCAGTCTCGGCAAACTTGCGAACGGCCTTTCGCACGGCTTTGTGTTTCATACATGGGTTGAAATCCAAACGGGTACTTTCTCCTTTTCGGTTGGTTCGCCTTATTCCCCATAGCCAAGGCCGTTGTAAATGTCAATCTTGAATTATTTTAAAATCAGGTGGTGCTTGTAATTTGTTGTTTAGAGTTTATCCCGTTTGGGAATCAGGAACCGCCAGCAGCTCGATCAGCTGCCGGCGGGAGAATGTCTTTAACAGTCCCGGGTCATCTTCCTTGACCACACCATTCATCAGATTTTTCTTCCTTTCGATGATAGCGGAAATTTTTTCTTCGAGGGTGCCTTCCGTGACGAGCTTGAACACCTGAATCGAGCGTTTCTGGCCGATGCGGTGGACGCGATCGGTTGCCTGGTCTTCTCTGGCTGCATTCCACCAGCGATCATAGTGGATGACAACCGAAGCGGCCACCAGATCGATGCCGATGCCCCCGGCTTTCAGACTGCCGACGAATACCCGGCAGGCAGGATCATTGTTAAAGCGGTCGATGATTTTACCGCGGTTGCGGCTGGCGCCGGTCAAGGTCGCAAAGTCCACCTCATTTAGGGCCAGATGTTTTTCCATGATGCGGATCATGTTCAGATACTGGCTATAAACGACGACCTTCTGCCCACTGTCAAGGGATTCGGCCAGAAGTTCCTTGAAAAGATCCCATTTGCCCGATTGGAATCGATCGTAATTCTCGCTGTCGGTTTCCACCGTGGCCGGGTGGTTGCAAATTTGCTTGAGCAAGGTAAGCAGGGCAAATATGTGAATGTAAGGCACGGAGACATGGCGCTTTTTTAATAGCTGAACCAATTCATGACCCCGATTGGCGACGGCATCCCGGTAAAGCTTTACCTGATCCTCGCTCAGACGGCAGGTGCGGATGTCTTCGATTTTGGGCGGCAGTTCGCTGAGTACCGTTGACTTGAGTCGTCGCAGGGTGAAAGGGGAGATTAACCGGCTCAACTCCCGGCGGCGGGGGCTTTTAAGATTCTGTTCGATGGGATTGACATAGCGGGTTTTAAAGGCCTCATCCCGGCCCAGATAGCCGGGAATTACCAGATCCATTAGGGTCTTGAGTTCAGTTAGGGTGTTTTCGATAGGCGTGCCCGTCAGGCCTAATTTTATGCGGGCTCGGATCCGGATGGCAGCGAGATAGGACTGGGTGAGTCGGTTTTTTATGTGCTGAATCTCATCAAAAACAACCAGGCCGAAGGTTCGTTTCTGCAATACACGGATATCACGGCGTAAAATTCCATAAGAGGTCAACAACACATCACCGCTGCCAAGGGCATGGTTGATGTCTCGCAGCCCGCCGTGGTACACGACCGTTTTCAGACCGGGCGCATGATCTCTGATTTTTTCGCTCCAATGGCTCAACACCGTCGTGGGACAGACCACTAGAAACGGTTTTTTTATCTTGCGGTGTTTGCGCAGATACAGCATAAAGGCCATGACTTCGTGGGTTTTGCCAAGTCCCATGTCATCACAGAGCAGACCGCCAAAACCGTTTTCGTATAAAAATGATATCCATTCGGCGCCCAGCTGCTGATAGGTTCGCAACTTTGAGACCAACCCCTTGATTTTGGGAAAAGGGGCGCTAGGCTTAAAATTCAGCAACCGGTCCAGGCGGTTTACCAGGGATTTGTGGCCATCGATGATGAGCTCCTGGGCAGCCGCGGCCTGAAGGCGCAGCAATTCCAGACGCGATATCTTGATGCGGTCTTTTTTGGCATCGCCTCCGACGGCTTTCCCGGTTTCAAGCAGGATATCCAGGCTTTCGAATTCTGGCGATTGCGCATCCATCCAGCCGTCCGGGGTTTCGATATAGCGCTGGCCTTCGGCCTTGGCCTGCAGGATTTTGGACAGCGACAGGCTTGAATTGCCGAATCCGTAGGCCACTGACAGCCAGCACCAGTCCCGTTCCAGGGTCCGAGGTGTAATGTTGATACGTTCCGGACGTCTGAATATCATGAGCGCCTTGACCGAGTCGTCCGGTAAAAAAGCGCCCTTGGAAAAGTCTGCACCGAAGGCCTCCAGAAAAGCCGGGATTTCTTCTTTTTTGATGACGATTTTACCGGATTCCCTGACGCCAAACCCATCAGGAATGCGGCGGGGCTTGCGGTGTTCGGCGATAAGGTCGGGTTCGCTAAGATAAATGAGGTCGCCGTAGCGAAATTTCTGTACCCGCGCTTCTTCCCATAAACGGATTTCACCGTTTTGTAACGTAAGCTGAATACATGGTGTAATCTCAACAGCAAGCTTGCGGCTGCGGTGTCGTGATAGTTTGAAGACGGTGATCAGCGGAATCGGATGAATATTCAATCCCTGATATTGGGGCACGAAATTTTTCAGACTCGTCAGCAAGGCTTTGACCTTTAGGCGCGGCACGGCCAGTTTAAAAACGGGATTATCCTTGGAATTTTGAGCTGTCAGAAAAAATGTGCCCTGATCGATATCGATTTTGGTATTTAAAGAAAAATTACGCAGTCCCAGCTCCTGATAAGCGTGGTAAGCCAGCCGGTACCAGAATTTTTCCTGGAGGGCCTGTCTGCGGGTTTTGAATCCTCTTGCAGACATCTCACGTTCACTTTTCGTCAGGGTCCAGAGCATCAGCTCTGACAAAACTCTGGCCCGGGAGGGTGTGTTGTTGTTTTTTTGGGTATCGATACAGCGATCTTCAAATCGCAAACGATCCGAGCCGGCTGAAATATAGGTGACTAACTCGTCCTTGTGGGAGCCATAAACGATTAATGGGTTTTGACCCTTTGCAGAAACCAACTGCGATGTCACCGTTTGGGGAGTATCGCTGGATCCGTCCGCGATCGCCGTCGCTATTTGGTGCCAGATGCTTTCCCTGAAATCCTGCTCCAGGGTGTTATCTCCCAGCATTGACTGTTTGAAGCGATATACCGCTGCCAGCTTTTTGATGTGGGCGCAGGTTGTCTGGCGGGAGTTGTCACAGTTGCAATTAAAAACATCCAGGGCCGGGCCTTTATCGTCGACCATGACGGCGACGCCGGGGTCCTTGTCGTCAGGAGCGGGCATTAGTGCCAGGGCCTGACGGTGGAATTCTAAACGGTTCAGGTCTCCTCCCGATACTCTTGGATCAACGACTCTTTTTTTTGACAGTGAGGATTTAATTCTGGTGCCTTTTTTGCGCGACGTTCTTGGCATAGTTCTGGATGCTCGTTGCTGGATATTCGATGCTGGATACTCGATGCTTGATACTGGATACTCGATACTGGATTCTGGATATATATAAAATCGATGAAAATTTTATTTAGTTATTGGATAATGGCTGATAACAATTCGTGTTCATCTGAGGCTCATTGTTATTTAGGCTAAGATGATACTGGCAATGAAGTTTCATACAAGCGCGGCCGCTGGCCGCGAGCGTCCAGTCTGATCGGAAAAGAAACTTTTCGGGCTCGGTTCCGGAATCGGTCGCTGTTGGGTTTCGCATTTGGCAATAATACCGGTAATATGTAGGTTGGATTGAGTGCAACGAAATCCAACAAAGCCTAGCGTAGGCTCAACCCAACCTACGGAATGCAAAGGGTCACAGGATAGAACCAACTCCAACTTTTTGAAATGAAGTTTCATACGAGCAAATCAGCTAGAGTATCTCTGCCAGCGCCGACACGACGGTATCGATCTCCTCCCGCGAGATGACTAGCGGGGGCAGCAGCCGGATGACCGTGGCACCGGCTAAAAGTGCGATTACTCCTTTATCCATAAGCATTTGCACATAGGGCCCGGCCTTTTCTTTGAGCTCGATGCCAATCATCAAACCGAGGCCGCGGACGTCACGAATTTTCTTGCTCTCGATGCGGCTGAGTTTTTCTTTGAGGTAATTGCCCATGGCTGCTGCATTTTCAACCAGCCTCTCCTTCTCGATGACTTCCAGAGAAGCCAGGGCTGCAGCGCAGGCAGTAGGATTGCCGCCAAAAGTGGATGTATGGCTTCTGACGGGTACATTGATGCGGTCGCTGCAAAGTACCGCCCCCATTGGTATCCCTCCGGCCAATGATTTGGCCAGGCAGAGGATATCGGGGGTTACAAACTGCTCACAGGCAAACATGGTACCCGTCCTGCCGAAACCGGTCTGGACCTCGTCGATGATCAGAATCACACCCTTTGAATTGCAAAGTTCCCGGATCTGCTGAAAATAGTCTAGATTGCCGACTCTGACGCCGCCTTCACCCTGAACAATTTCAAGCAGGACGGCGGCCGTTTCTTCGCTAAGGGCCGATTCAAGCTTTGTAACATTATTAAAGGGCACATGCGTCAGCCCCGGCATCATGGGGACAAAGGGTTTCTGGTATTCAGACCCCCAGGTGGCAGCCAGGGCGCCCATGGTTTTGCCGTGATAGCCCCTCATGGCCGAAATAATGTTTTGCCTGCCCGTTGTGGAGCGGGCGAATTTGAGTGCACCTTCAATGGCTTCTGCACCGGAATTGCAGAAGAAGACCCGATTCAGGTTTGCAGGGGCCAGTCGGGCTAATTTTTCGGCCAAGCGGGCACGTACCGGGTTGTAGAACATGCTATAGCAGTTGCCCAGGGATCGGTATTGCTCGTAAATGGCCTTGGCCACGGTCTCATGACCGTGGCCGATGTTTGACACGCCGACATTGGCAGCGCAGTCGATATATTCGCGGCCTTCCTCGTCGTATAACCGCGCCCCTTTGCCGCTGACGAGAACAATATCGCGACGTGGGTAGACCGCAAGTTCATAGGTCTGCTCCAGTAATTTTGTGTTCATGCGATCACCGTTCCTTTTCCGTCCAGTGCATCGACGATGGGATGATCGCTGCGACCGTCGCTGATGATGATGCGGGTGGCGCCCTGTTCAAAGAGTTTTCTGACCGCGAGCATCTTACGTTTCATGCGTCCTTCTACCTGATTTTCCCGGGCCGCCAAATCCGAAGCGGGTATGTTTTTAATCAAAGAAGCGGTGTCGTCTTTGTTTTCAAGAAATCCCGCAGCTTCAATTAGATTGATGACCGTCTCGGCCGCCAGGGCTTTTTGCAATACCCTGACCACATCATCGTTTTCAGTATTGATGGCGATATGGTGTTCATCGATGATTGGGACCGTCAACACCGGGACATAGCCGTTGTCCAGCAGCAGGTGTAGCAAAGGTGTATTCACCGACTGGGGCTTACCGGAAAAATCTCTCACGATTTTCAGCTTCTTGCCTTGATAAACCCGGATTCCCTTGTTGCGTTTTCCCTGGACCATTTTGCCATCCAGTCCGGTCAATCCCACGGCATTGATGCCGTGCTGCTGACAGAGCTCTATTATTCGTTTATTTCGCAGTCCCGCGTAGGCCATCATCATGACGTCGAGGAGTTTCTCGTCGGAATAGACACTGGTATATCCCTTGACCGAGGTCAGCACCTGTTTGGGCTGCCCCAGGTCTTCGGCCAGCTTGTCGCGCAGCGCATTGGCACCGTGCACGATGACATAGGGTCTATCAATTGCGGCAAGATCTGCGATAATACCTTCCAGATTGATTTGTTTTCCGCCGCCGATTTTAACGATGATCATTTACCAAACCCTCATTGAACGATTGGCAATATGATGCCAGTTCTTTTCGCCGGCAAAGGTCGCCGAACAGATAACCAACTCGCGGCCCTCCCGGTATCTCATGGTGAAATACATGTCGTCCTCGGTGAAATAACTTGAGACAAATATACCGTCGTCATTGACCATAATAATATTCATACCCCTGATATAGCGGGTTCTTTTTTTGATGATCGCAACTGCTTTTATCAGGGCATTGCCGGTGTCGCCCTTATCAAAACGCCGAATGTAGTTGAAAATTTTTTCCGCTCCGATCCGTCCTTTTTCCCGTATTTTAACTCCTCGCAGTTCACCGTTGAATACAAAGACGGTGCGGCCGTCAAAAAAGGGCATGTTGTTTTCGACGACAATGTCCCGATCTTCGAAAGCACTGCGCGCGTGGGCCACCAGGAGTGAGGTTTTGCCGAACCGGCTGAGATCATCTCGCCAGACGGGATTGATGTTTTTATAAAGTTTCCAACCGGCGGCTTCATCCAGGTAGGCACACCCCCACCCGTGCCCCTGGTATTCCTTGCTGTTGCTGGAAATTTCAGCGAATTTAATCAGATAAGGTTCAATCGAAAACGTCGTATTTGACCGTACGGTTAGTAATCGGCACACTTTATATAATTGAAGATTGAAGATTGAAGATTGAAGAATTATGGATTAAGTCGATTTTATTTTTAAATAATAGACTCGTGTACGATGGAATTTGTTTCATTGCCAATTTAAATTCGATTTTCCAATATTAAAAGATCCATACACATAAGGAAACAGATTATCGAACTGAAAATACAGTGGTAAAAAGCCTTTTTTAAAAAGATAGAATACCTCAAATCTTCAATATTCATTCTTCAATTTTCATTCCTTACACTGGGTGCAAACCGGCAAAACCCAGGCCGTCGGTTTCTTCAAAGCC
>JASFFJ010000446.1:0-6736 GCA_050124355.1 Desulfobacterales bacterium
TGGCACCGTTGGCTGTCGGGCCTTCCGCAACCTCGGCAGTCGGGGTTTTGGTGCCGTAAACAAGCTCACCCCCAAAATACCCCAGCCCGATGACACTGAACAAACAAAGCATATATAGTGAAATGACAAGCTTCGAGAACGTTTCACCAAAAAATCCAAATATAACTGCGAGGATCAGAAAAACAATCAATATTCCGGCCAGAATAAGTTTCATTTTGATTGGAAACAGGAGTGAGCCGCCATAGTAATGCTGCCAGTCCATAAGCCCCAAAAGTGCTGTCGGCACAGCCGCAATCAATGCCAGAACAGAACAATGTCTGGCAGTTTGGGCCAAATTTTTCTTGCGAGTAATCACAGCGATCAGCACAAAGATAAAGGCCCCCATAACCATTCCGATGGGCACATGGGTGAGGGCTGGATGAATGGGATGGTTATAGCCGAAATTGGTAAGCGTTTGATATATATAATCAAACATGTTGTTATCCCCTGGTGCAGAAAAGGAGCCAATTTTGCCGGCCGCTCTTAACCCGGTATTGTTTTACATTTTCCGGAACATCTGTGGGCGAGACTACCGAGATTTGACGTTTCTTTCGGTGGAGTTAAACTTGACTACCTCATAAAAGCCTTTAAAGTCAATATTTTTCAAGACACCCGCTGAAAGATGGCACTGAAATCACCGTCATTAATGGTTGGTCGACAGATTGTTCTCAACCTTACAAACGATCAAGCACGCTTTGCAGACGATAGACTTGATAGCATTGACATTGCTGGTCTATTGGACTAAATAGTCTGTTTAGTCCACCCGGTTAGATAGACGTAATGATGCGTTAACATCTTCACCCGATGTCTTGTTTTTAATCTGTTGGCGGCTTTAGAACACTTAAAAAGGAGGGACCCAAAACCATGAATGCCAAGCACGTATTATCATCCCCTTTGCGGTATCTTGACAAGGCCTTGAACGGCCTGCGAGATCTCGGCTTGATGCCCCAGAAGCCGGACGAAATGCCGGTGATTGCGCTGATCAATCAGATCAGTGACCTGGATGAGGAAAAAACCATCGCCATTGCCCGTACCCTCAGTAACACAACGGTTTTTAACGAAGTCGTGCGCGAACAGATCACATCCATGAATGTGGGCGAACGCTATGAAACCATTACAGAATCTTTTGACAGCATTCGCGACGATGCCAAAAATATGGTGGAGCAGCTTGACGACGGCAAGCTCGACACCCTGGAACGGCTATCGAATTTCTGGATGAAGGTTACTCGCGGTGACATCCCCAGCCGCTTCAACAAAATCAAAAAGACCTATCTGGAGGTGTCGGCCGATACCAAAGACCAAATCGAGCGTGAAAATCTGATTCTTGAATCCTACCGAGACTTTCGCGGCGCCCTGAAAGAATCTCAGGTAATGGCGTTTCAGGTACTTAAAAAAGCGGAGACCCAGGTTGAAGTGGCCAAATCCCGTCTGGAAGATGCCACCAGGGCCCTGGAATCCAATACCAGCGAAGACCGTGAAACCATTGCCAGGCTGGAACTGACCCGCGATGAGTGCCTGCGCGACCTGCAGGCCGAAGACAAACGCTACCAGATCGCCAAGGATTTGGCCGAAAACCTGTCGGTAAGCTACAACACCACCGAAGTGGTGATGGCTCGACTGGTGCAGACCAGCGATGTTAAGGAACGGGTCTACTCCCAGGCGGTCTCGTTTTTCGGGACCAACGAGACCGTATTTACAGCGTTAAATGCCTCCTTTACCAGCCTTCAAGGTCTGCATGAAAGTACTCAAACGCTGGAAGCCATGAAAGAAGGGGTCAACAAGAGCCTCGAGACCCTGGCTGAGGTGGGCAACAAGGTTCAGGAGGATGCCCTCAAGGCCGGCTATGGACCCACCATCAAGGCGGAAAGTGTCAAAAAGCTGCTGGACTCGGTTATCAATTTTCAGGAAAAATCCCGTTCGCTGATTTTGGAAATGCGTGAATTGAGTACCCGCAACGAGCAGGAAATCAGTCAGGCGGTGGAGGACGGAAAACGGCGGATGGTCCAACTGGCCGAATCCGGAAAGCTGTTAACCAATGAGTGACGCCGAAAATACAGAAAAGATCGAACTCAACGAAGTCATGCTGGCCATGGACGTGGTGGACACGCTCCGACATCAGCAGTCTTTGGTCGACCGCGAACTCTCTACCGATGATCGCGACCAGGCCTTGATTGCCAAGGTCCGCAAAATATACGCCGACCAAGGTCTGGCGGTTTCAGACGAAGTGATTGCCTCGGGCGTAAAAGCCCTGCGTGAGGAGCGCTTTACCTACACCCCTCCCAAAAAGAGCTTTCAGTTGACCCTGGCACGTCTGTACGTCAATCGGGGACGCTGGGCCAAAAGAGGTGCCGTGCTGGTTGTGGCGCTCCTGGCGGTTTATCTGGTTTACCAGCTCTTCGTTGTTGCACCGCAACGACGAAGCCGACAGAAAGCCATCCAAGCCATCAACCTTCGAATCGATCGGCAGCGAGATCAAATCAGCGTGACCAAAGAGCGCCTCGTACGACTGAACCAGGCCTTGACCAACGCAAAGGATGCGGGATCCCAGAAGGCCTCGGCGGCTGCCAGAGAACTTGTCGACCGGGCCGCACGGGATTTGGCCGCAGCACAGGAAAAAATCCAGGCACTCGAAAAACTCGAGATAACGTCGCAGGTCGACCCCGAGCAGGGAACGCAAATAGCCAATTCCGTCACCGATCGTCTGGACAAGCGCAAGGAGCTGATCGCCGCTCTTAGCGATCATCTAAACAACGCCGAAAAAGCCACCACCGCCTTGGATGAGCTAAGAATTTTGCCTGAAAAACTCAAGGATCAGCGAGACCGGGCTTTGGCTGAATCTCGCCAGAATGAGGCACGCCGTCAGGCCGAAAAGCTTTACAATGACGCCATGACGGCCCTGGCAAGAGGAGATGTCGCAGCCGCCCAAAATGGCTACGCATCACTACAACAGCTCTACGATCAATTGGTGCAGGAATACGAGCTTCGAATCGTGTCCCGGGAGGGCGCTCGCAGTGGTGTTTGGCGGGTTCCCCAAAACAACCCCAATGCGCGCAACTACTACGTTATCGTCGAAGCCATCACTCCGGATGGGAAACGGCTAACGGTTCCCGTCATCAGTGAAGAAGACGGCAAAACCCACATTGTCAAACAATGGGGGCTGCGGGTGAAAGCATCTGTTTTTGATCAGATCAAGCGTGACAAGATGGACGACGGCATCATCAACAACAACCTGTTCGGCCAAAAAAAGCGCGGCCATCTGAACCCTCAGTACCTTATACCGACCACCGGCGGTGCGATTGCACAATGGTAGAATTCCGAGCCTTTATCCATACGAGCGCCGCGGCTGGCCTGAGATGCTGCCAGTCTAATCGAAAAAGAAACTCAGGGAGCTACCTGAACGGTCTTTTAGTAGGTCAGGGTGCGAGCGAAGCGAGTTCCCTGACAAATCCCTTTGTCTGGCATCACCCGAGGATTGTCAGGTAACGCCTACGGCGCAACCTAACTTACAGGCTGTTCATGGTTTCGGCCAAGCACAATATTATACGAAGTTTCATAAGGAGTTCTTCACAATGATCACCGGCAGAGACACCCTACAGGAAATCAACAACCACGTTCTTCAGGCTCAATTCCAGATCGAGAACGCCGACCGGGAGATGGAGAACCTGAATTCACGCTTGAGCAAACTGCGCATCGAGGAAGCCGATCAGTTCCGGCAACTGGCCAAGTTCCGACTCGACGATTTGAGCGCCGGCCAAATGACGGCCCGCTTGGACAAGGTCCATCATGCCGTACCGACATTTCTGGACCAGCACAAGCACGCCCTGGTTGAGCTAGACCATAAACTGGAACAATTGAAGCAGTCCCGGCAAAAGCTTGAGCAGCAACACGAAAGCGGAATCAATCTGCGTGACAAGGCGCTAGAGACCCTTCAACGGCAGCTTGAAGAAATTAAAAAAAAGCTGGAACAGGATCAGGACTACCGGCGCCAGAAGGAAAAAGCCGTTCGGGCGGCGGAAGTGACTCGACGTGCCGATGAAAAGGCCTCACAGTCGGAGGCCGACCTGGCCAGCAAGGGTGAACCATACCAGGAAGATTCGATTTTTATGTACCTGTGGCAACGCCGGTATATGACACCCGACTATCGGGCGAACGTCATCACCCGTTCGCTGGACGGCTGGGTGGCTCGGCTGATTGATTACCGGGAGGCCCGCGCCGACTATCATATGCTGAACGAACTCCCCCGGCGCTTGAGAGAACATGCCGACCGGGCCGCTGAAGAAGCCAAACGTCAGCAAAAAACACTGCAGGCACTGGAAAAGCAAGCGGCTGAAAAAAACGGTGTGGGAACTTCCCAGACCGCACTGGAAAAAGCGGAAGCACAGCTGCAACAAATCAATGATGAAATTGAGACCCACGAAAAGCGATATCAGGAATTGCTGGCCCAAAAGGCCGACTTTGCCGCCGGCAAGGACCAATATACTCAAAAAGCCGTCGAGATCCTGGTTGCTGAACTCGAGAATGAAGACACCCTTGAGCTCTATCGTCAAGCCCAGGCCACGCCGCGCCCCGAGGATGACACCATTGTGATGCGGCTGCACAAATTGCAGCAGGAGCAGCAAGAAACAAACAAGCGCATTTCCGATCTTCACGCTGAGCGGCAGCAGCATCATAAGGCATTGGAAGAACTCACCAAGCTGGGAGACAAATTTCGGCGCAGTAATTACGATACCCGTTTTTCTTCTTTCCCGACCAACCTGGGGATCGGCATATTGCTGGGGGAAATACTGCGGGGCGGCCGATCCTCGGGCAGCGCCTGGGACAGAATCGGTAAGTCCCAGAAGTGGGATTTTCCGGATTTCGGAGACTCCGGCGGTTCTGGTGGTGGTGGTTTCGGCGGCTTCGGCGGTTTCGGCAGCGGCGGTGGCTTTGGCGGCGGCGGATTTCGCACCGGTGGCGGGTTCTAAGGAAATGCGAACTGTAAAATTACGAAGGATGGATGCAGGTTGGAATGACGAATTCAGGAATTTTTTCTGTTTTATCTGTTATGCCTGTTTTTTCTGTGTGAGTCTGCCTGCCCCGTTAAATCATTTCGCTTCAACGCTTGGCAGGTCAATTTGCTAATATTCATAGCGTTGCAAATTAAATACTGGCCAAAGTGCATTTAAGCGGGGTGGCCATAAAAAGGAGCGATTTTGCCTGAACTAATAATACCCATAGTTTTTGTATTGATCGTAACGGTTGGCTGGTTTATCACTACCTATAATCGATTCATCAAGTATCGGAATAATATTGAGGAAGCCTGGAGCAGGATTGATGTAGCACTGAAGCGCCGCTTTAACCTCATTCCCAATTTAGTCCGGGCAATAGAAGGCTACGGCAAGCACGAAGCCAAACTATTTCACCCTGGATCTGGCAACCCAGCGGGAATTGCCCGAGGTGGGATTTTCCAAATCTCGCGATTCCAAAAAGTAAATCCAACAAGAGACGTGTTAGGAGCTTCATCCCGATTGGAAAATGCCATCAGTATAATATGATCGCCTATCCGATGGTGATCTCTTCCGAGGTGTTCAAATTTTTATCCGATTCCATCCTCGTTCTCACCTCCTTGGGTGTGTCCCCCTCCTTTTTTTGTTTGACACCCGCTTTCTCTTTCCGGGTAATTTCACCGCCAGTTTCGGCGGCAACCTCGGCGACGGCTGTATCCTCAGGGGTACCGGCCTCCGTGCGGTCAGTTTTTTGCTGGATGTTTTTCCCCATGGCCTTAAGGTTGCGCATCGAGTTGAGGTGTAAATAGGCAAGCTCTAGCTCATCGCTTCTTACCAACTCCGTGAGCCTGTTATCAGGCAAGGCCTTGAGTTTTGTGCGATTGACGGCCATGAATCCGCCGATCGTGTATTGCTTGCCTGTGGGTGCTGTAAACTTTACCTGCATGGGCTCTAAAATGTCTAGGTCTGTCAGTTTCCGACAAAAAATTCGGGTCGCGTTGAAATTGGTCTGATAGTCCTGCTGGAATTTAAGGACGCTCTCCAGATATTGAGTGCGCTCCCCTTCGCCATCGAACAGCCGTTCACCGCGACCTTCCAGATTGCACCCGGTGAAGGTTTCATCAATACACAGGATGAAACCGGCGTCGTCTTCAGTACCGGCAAGCACGAATGGATAGCGGCGCACGAACGCTGGCACGTATTTTGCCGCCCATTGGCCTTTTTCGTCCACATAACTGTTCTGATCCTGCACCACGCTTAACACCACCACCGGCATGATGGTCTCCGCGTTACCGAGAAAAACAATGGCATACTCAGCGGCGGCATGCCGAAATTCAACCGCAGTGAGCGGCACCGAATTGACATTTTTAGCGAAGCGGTAATCAGATCCGACTTTTACCGACAGGTCCGTATGCCGTTCTTTTGAAATAGGAATGGCTTCTTCGTAGAAACCTGACTGCTTGGGCATACCGTACTCCTCGATGTAACATCTTGTCTGTCATTCTCTCCTGCATCGCTGAAGTCAGGAACTTTCGAACTTCTGACATTGGCAGACCCGGCGTAGCAGAAAAGTTGAATAAATCTCCTTTATTGAAACCCAAAATTCAGAACTCTTGACGTGTCGTAAATTCGCATGCAACAGAAAGGTCTAAAATCGCGTCAATAAAATTGAATTTGGGCGAATCGTTCTGAATTTTTTAATTTCAGGCCTC
>JASFFJ010000447.1:0-6717 GCA_050124355.1 Desulfobacterales bacterium
AACCGGGCGTTTTTTATCGCAGCGTGTGAATTGCAATTTCAAATCCATCAAAAAATTGCATCGTGATATTTTAGATTCACTAAACAAATCTAAACTCCCCAGCCATTGTGGATTTCCCCTGACCAATCTACACTCTGACGAAAGTTTACATTTCGTGGGCGCATAGCGTTCCTGATGAAAACATTGGGGTATGATTCAAAGGAGTAGTGTATTGGGAGGAGCAATCTAAAATATCGGATTGCAAATCGAGATGCTAATCTGAAAAATATCGGCTGTCTAAGTTTGTTGCCATGGTAGCGTTAATCGCAACTTTAGCCAATTCAGTAATAGTGTATCCCAAATGTAAAATATTCAATAGCAAAAAAAGGGGTACTGATGTAGCAAAATCCGTATTCTACTATTTCATAAACCCGTAAAAATCTAAGTCGCCTCTATTTTCCTTAATTCTGTCTTTAAATCAATTCCGTATTTTTTTATCCGCTTCCAAACCGTCACGCGGCTCACACCTAATATTCGAGCGGCTTCGGATTGATTGCCGCCGACCTGACGCAGCGTTTCAATCATTTTCTTTCGTCCTTCTTTCAATGATACGGATTTTCGAAGCTGACTCGCCAAAGGTTTTTTGCCGTTAGCAGTGATTTTGGGGGGAAGGTGTTCCTTATTAATCCAATTTCCCGAGCACAAAACAAAAGCATATTCAATGGCATTACGCAACTCGCGGACATTACCCGGCCAGGAATATGTTAAAAGGGTCTCCATCGCGTCAGGCGTCAGTCCAACGATATTTTTTTTGGATTTTGCGGCATTTTGTTCAATAAAACTCTGAACGATAAGGTGGATATCATCGAGTCGCTCAGAAAGAGGTGGACATTCGAGTGGAAACACGTTTATACGGAAAAACAAGTCTTCACGAAATAATTCCTGAGCGATGAGGTTCTCGAGATCTTTGTTGGTGGCGGAGATAATCCGCACATCTACCGGAATCGGCTTTTGATCACCGACCCGTTCGATTTCTTTTTCTTCCAGAACCCGCAGCAGTTTCACCTGAGTGGAGAGTGGTATGTCGCCGATTTCGTCTAAAAAGATCGTGCCTTCGTGGGCCGCTTCGAAACGACCGATTCGCGTTCGATTAGCCCCGGTATAAGAGCCTTTTTCATGGCCGAAAAGTTCACTTTCCAGCAAATTTTCATTAAGGGCGGCGCAGTTAACTTTAATAAACGGTTTGTCTTTACGGGGACTTTCTTCATGAATTGCCCGGGCAACTAGTTCTTTACCGGTGCCGCTTTGCCCATAGATTAAAACTGGCGCATTAGACTGGGAGACATTTTCAAGGATTTCAAAAAGGCGCTGCATCGGTAGTGATTCGCCTAAAAGCCCGTGGTGCTCATCTTCAAGTCGACAGCTTTTGCGCAGGGTGACGATTTCCTGCTGCTGGCGCACAATTTCAGAGATATCGGTAAAGGTTTCCACGGCTCCAATCATATGCCCTGTAGAATCCCTGAGCACAGAAGCATTCTTAACAACATGAACAGACCGTCGGTCTTTTTTGGAAATCAAACATTTCTTTGCTTTGACGTTTCCTTTTACATATAATCCGCACCACTCCTCGCCGGGACCGCGTCCATAAAGTTCACAACCGGTGCAATTCAAAGTACGACAATTTTGACCGACTAATTCGTCAGCCGAATAACCGGTAAGTTGCTCTGCCGCCGGGTTCATTGCCAAGATGTTTCCCTCTGGATCAAGAACCATTAATCCGTCTTGCAACGTATCGACAATGGTTTTCCAATATTTACCTATTTCCATTAGCATGCGCTCCTTTGCTGCAAAATTCGTGCACTGATCAAATCGTGCGAATCGGTCAATATCAAGAAAGCAAAAATAATCAACAATAATTCGACTCTGATTGCGTCAAGATTTACAAATTCAGGCACTTACTCGATTACATCAATATTGTTGGGGGTACGGTTAGATAATGTTTAGGGTTATGCTCAAGTTGTTAATCCTGTTAACCTTGATATGTTAACTTAACACTCATAGTTAGCAAATGCAAAGAAAACAACGATTTGATCTGATATTTCCAGGTATATTTCTGAAACCCGCCATCATAACTAACATAATTTTATCCAATGATTTTGTACGAAGCCCTTTTTGTTTTGAAAGAACCCGGCTCAGAACAAGGGATCATCATCCAATAATTAATAGACGTCTAATGTATCGTAAAAATTATAAAATTGAAAATATACTCAGCATCACCGGTGAGCCATAGCCATGCGTTTTGGTGAGCAGCCTCACTCTTTTATTGCCCGTACCACTGATTTTGGTTTAATGCGCAGCTGCACTGTTTGAAGTGTTAGCCTGTTAACTTGGCAAAAGTTAACACTTTCCTCCTCAAAACGCAATTCAAAAAGAGTTTGAGAAAATATATTATATTATTTCAAGAGGTTATTTTTTTAATCCGGCTGTGGGTCTTTGGCATAGGGTTTGCTAAGTTAATAATTCCTCAACAACGGGTGTTTGAAATAGCACCTCAGGAAATCTGAAATGTTACAAACGGTCAACCATAGAAATCAAAGTGATTGTACCAATCAGAAAGGAGAAATCATGTTTCGAAAGTTAGTTGTTATCTCAATGGCATTCTTTTTTGTATTTTCCACAATCAGTGCTGGCTTTGCTCTGGACAAAGGCAACAAGCGTAAAGGGAAATACACGTATCGAAAAGTTTACAAAGCGTGCTTTGAGCGCGGTGACGCTGAGTCAAAGACCCCCGTCATCAGCCCGGCCGATAAGACCCAGGCCGAGTGGGAAGCTATTTTCACCAGTAAAGATTATGCTCAGTTCGGTTGTGAGGAGGAGTGGAGCAACCTGAATGATACCCAGGTCACAGATATCTATACTTATTTATTCGAGCATGCATCGGATTCGCCAACACCAGCCAAATGCAAATAGAGCAGTGATGGATTCGATTAGAATGCTGCAGAGGTAACGGAACGGCCTTGCAGCAAAACATAAGCCTGAGAGGAGAAAGCTATGTTATCAAAAAAATTAACTGTCTTAACCTTAACGCTGTGTCTGGTATTAGGTCTTGGATTCTCAACCCAGGCCCAGGCTTCGGATGCCGCCAAAACCGCCCAACCGGCCGACTGGAAGTTTCACAGCATTGTTGATGTCGACTTTGTGATGGCGCAAGTTAAAGTGCCGATGCCGGAAGATGTGATGATCATCGACGCCCGTCCCAAACGGGCTAAGTACGACAAAGGGCACATCCCTATGGCGGTAAGTATCCCGGACAGCAAATTCGACAAGATGACCGACAAACTACCAGCGGATAAAAACGCGCTGCTCATTTTTTATTGCGGCGGTCTTAAATGCAAGCTCAGTCATAAATCGGCAGCGAAAGCCGAAAAGCTTGGATACACCAACGTCAAAGTTTTTGCTGAAGGGTTTCCCAGATATATGAAAGTTGCCGGGAACTACCCGGGCGTATCTGCGGATTGGGTCAAGAAACAAATTGATAAAAAAACCAATATGGTTCTGATCGATTCCCGTCCCAAGCGTAAAAAGTACGACAAAGGACATATTCCAACTGCTCTCAGCATCCCGGATAGCCAGTTCGCTAAAATGCAAGACCAGCTGCCGGCAGACAAGAGCACACCGCTGGTATTCTATTGCGGTGGCTTGAAGTGCCGCCTGAGCCACAAGTCTGCCAAAAAGGCCCTTGACCTGGGCTACACCAAGGTCAAAGTATTTGCCGAAGGGTATCCTGTCTGGGTTGCGGCCTTCGGTAAAGGTGACACCACGGTTGCCGCAACAGCCAAATCCGCTTCTTCGACCCAACTCAAAAACGGTAAAGAGGAGGGCAGCGTTGATACCGAAACCTTTAAAAAAATTGTTGCAAAAAATCCGGGAAGCATGATGTTGATCGATGTACGCGATGCCGATGAGTTTAAAACCGGTTCATTTAAAACTGCGATTAATATCCCGGTAGAACTGCTCGAAGACAAAATTAAAACCCTGCCGACGGATAAACCCATTGTGTTTGTCTGCGGTACCGGCGCTCGCAGTGGAGAATCTTTCTACATGGTACAGGATCTGAGACCGGAAATGAAAAATGTTTATTATCTTGAAGGGGAATTAACCTTCAAAAAAGATGGATCATTCGAGATCACAGAGCCTGTCTCCTGAGCGATCCCGCAATGTGCTGATTGCAGCTGTTCCAACAGGGACGGCTGCAACCTTTATCAAATGAAAAGATTTGACGATTCCTTCAGAAAGCCGGAGCTAAATATGAAAAAAAAGGAAAGGAGATATCCTCTTATTAAATATTTTATTTGGATAGTCTGCGGGTTGATTCTGACTCCCATGATTGCGTCTGCTACAAAGTCAACGGAGTCGCAGGCACCAGGTCGCACGATGGCTCAACAGGCCACCAAAGACAAGCAAATTTGGAACACAACTGATCACTCCAAGCATAAAGAACTACAGAAGGATTTTAAATCCGGTATGGAGATCACCCAGGCCTGTGTTTCTTGTCACTCAGAAGCACAGAATCAATTTCATAAGACCATTCACTGGACCTGGCTGGCAGATCCAGCCGACAAGGAAAGACAATACGGCAAGGCCGGCAACTCCCTCAACAATTTTTGCATTTCAACAAATAAAACCGCAGATGCCAGCTGCCTGTCCTGTCATCCTGGCTGGGGTACCTCAAAAGACAGCCCGGTTAATTGCCTGGTTTGTCACAGCCAGAAGAAAATGAACTTTGATGAAGCTGTGGAGGATATCAAAAGCTTTCTGGAAGAAGGAGACGAAGAGTCCCTTGAGATAGCTAAAGAAATTCAGGAAGAATTGAAGGCGGCTGTCCAGAACATCGGGTTGCCAGCCCGTCAGAATTGCGGTTCATGCCATTTTTACGGTGGTGGCGGAGACGGTGTCAAGCACGGTGATCTGGATACGTCTCTTGTCAAACCCAGCAAAACCCTGGATGTCCATATGGGAGTTGACGGGCAAAACTTTACCTGCACCCGCTGCCATACAACAACGCTGCATAATATTTCTGGACGTGTTTACACGCAACCGGCGGCCACGGATCGAAAAAGCCTTGTGGAGGATGATCTGACGAATAAGATTACCTGTGAATCCTGCCACACCGCAAAGCCCCACAAAAGCGGCAAAAAGATGAACGAACACACGGATAAGGTGGCCTGTCAGAGTTGCCACATTCCCGATTTCGCAAGAGTTAATCCCACCAAAATGTCCTGGGACTGGGCTAAGTCCGGTAAATTAAAAGACGGAAAAAAATTCAAGACCAAAGACGAATTTGGTAAATTAGATTATATGTCCATCAAAGGTCAGATGAAATGGGCTAAAAACGTAAAGCCCGAATATTTCTGGTACAACGGTGTGATTAAATCTGTCACCGCCAAAGATAAGATCGATCCGGCTGGGATCGCAAAAGTTTCCTGGCCTGTGGGTGATCGGAAAGATTCCGACTCACGGATCTATCCGTTTAAAGTGCACACAGGGAAACAACCGTATGACAAAATCAACCAAACCCTGCTGATGCCCTTGCTTTCTGGCAAACAAGGCTACTGGAGCACCCTCGACTGGGACGAAGCGCTGAGTGTGGGCCAAGCGTCCATGGGGTTGCCTTTCTCGGGTGAATTTGATTTCGTTGAAACAACCTATGTTTTTCCGATCACACATATGGTGGCCCCCAAAGATAAATCGCTGTCCTGTAAGGAATGTCATTCGAAAAGTGACAGCCGCTTGGCAAACCTGAAAGATTTTTACATGCCTGGCCGCGATTCTTCCAGAATTCTCAATTTAGCCGGCTGGGGGGTGGTCCTTGCCAGTTTGTTAGGGGTTTTCATTCATGCGCTGGGGCGTTTTTTTAGCAGAGGCAATGGCAGAAAGGAAAGCTAGACCATGATAAACAACGGAAAAATGAAAAATATATATCTATACGCGCGCTTTGAACGACTGTGGCATTGGTTACAGACGCTGTTGATCATCATCCTTTTGCTGACTGGATTTGAAGTCAATGGTGCGTTTGCGATATTCGGTTTCGGTTCGGCAGTGGAGGTGCACAATTTTGTCGGACTGACCTGGTTGATAGCGTTTGCCTTTTTTGTTTTCTGGATTTTTACCACCGGTGAGTGGCGGCAGTATATCCCGACTACCAAAAAGATGTTTTCCGTGGGGCGCTATTACATGTACGGCATCTTTCGGGGTGAACCCCATCCGGTGCCCAAACGCAAAGATGCCAAGCATAATCCGTTGCAGCGCATCGTCTACCTGATTCTGGCGGCCATATTGCTGCCGGTGCAAATGGTAACCGGTTTTTTGTATTGGGGTTACAATTCCTGGGGCGAGTGGGGCCTATCATGGCTGTCTCTGCAGGTTGTGGCGCTGGTCCACATGGCTGGTGCTTTCGCAATCTTATCGTTTGTTGTTGTGCATGTGTACATGATCACAACCGGCCACACTATTTTTGCCCATACTCGGGCCATGATCACGGGTTGGGAAGAAGTTGCGGACGAAGAATCTGTGGGTGACTGGGAGTATAAAACTAAAACGGCCTAAATATATGGGGGGCAATACAACACGGGTTCCCCCCTTCGTAATTTATAATTAATTCTCAAATTTCTTCAATAGATTTATCAATGCATTCTTAGTTTAGAGTAGTAAACTCCTTTCATTTATTTGTGAAGGTGA
>JASFFJ010000448.1:0-6677 GCA_050124355.1 Desulfobacterales bacterium
CGCGAAATACATATTGCTGCAAACAGAATTGAAAGTCCTAATTTCTTCATAATGATATGTTGCCTCCTTCTCATTTGAACGGTTTGATTACTGCTTCAATTTTGATGGTTCCGTAAAAAGTCCTCAAATCGTCATGCCGGACTTGATCCGGCATCCAGAACGTGTTGATATTACTGGATTCCGACTTTCGCCGGAATGACGCTAACGCGTAAAAATTGGCTTTTTACGAGTTTGTCAATTTTATTCATCCGATATTCTTCCCATACCTTTTAGTATTTTTTTATCCCTGTGAGTGGCAAATTAATTTGTTATTGAGCAATGTCCGTGCCATCGTGCAAATAGATGTTGATTCAAGCGTAACTGTCAGTATTTTATATTAAATCTCTAAATATCATTCTGGAAACAATTTTATAAAAATTACATTATTGTCATATTATTTAATATTTAATACAAATTTGTACAATTTATGGAGAAAGTTGTAGCATTGTTGAATTTGATTTCTTCCGGTTCCGGATTGTTCAGTAGAGTCTAGGGGTGATGGTTTTTTGAAAGGGTGCTGGTAAGGCGTTAAATCTCAGGGGTATCTGGATATTCCGAGCTTTCGCAACGCCGCCAGGCGGATGCATCAACGTTTAAAATCAAATGTGATGCATCGGCGTATAAAATCTGAAGTTATCATTGAGTGAGCCCTTGGCTCAATTCAGGTCCAATATTTCTGGTTCTTCATACTGCTATTGCTTAATCGGGGCCGGATCACAACTAAGTTTTTCAAAATCTGCTGCCAGGGACTCTATGCGTTTCAAGAGATAAGCGCGCTGGGTAGGGTTCAGAGACCGGTCGATTTTCATTAATAACCTGAAGGTTACTTCAGTGTTATAATCAATCTTCTTCTGATAATCCGGTGCTCTCATTTGATCGAAATTATTCAGAAGTGCCACGAAATTCTCTTTAAAATTCGGGTCATGCCTACGTTTCGCAAGCAAGTTTTTAAATTCCGTCAAAACATTTTCACGATTCCTCAATCTGTCTGCTGCAAGTGGCTTTATTTGATCGTTCCAGTCGGATACAGCCTGCTTCTGCTCCGGTGTTAGGCGTGAAATCCATTTTTTAAGGTTCTTAGCAAGGCGTTCCTTGCGCTTTTTTTCCAATTCGTCCAGTGGAATATCAACATATTCGGACTTGTATTTACTAATTCGGTTCTCAATGTTCTGAAACATCTCTGCAAGCTGTTCATCTGATGCAGTCGCTAATATGTCGGCCATTTGGGGTCCGATCTCTTTCGACAACTCCTGCCAGTGGGTTGTAAATTGGTTGGAATAATATTGTAATCTCTCATACCTGACGGGATGGAGGGGGTCTTCAAAATCCTTGGCCATTTCCTTCAGCGATCGGGCATAAGCAGGAAGCTGGGTGCGGCAATGCCAGTCCAGTACCTGCAGAAGCCGCTCCTCAAGTGTGCTGCTCTGTTCCGGGTCCAAGGATATATAATCGTCCACATAAAAAGGAATCAGCCAGTTCAGATGCGGGTATAGCAGTTTGGGAGCACATCCCGATACTACCAACAGCAGACAAAATGAAAAGATCAGTCTAATCATGGCCTAAACATATAACCTGCTTGCTATTTTTCAACGGGATAATGCAAATATCTTCTGAGCGCATCGGCAGTTGACTATTTTTTAAACATGTGCCATGTAATTTCAGAATTATTGATCTATCAAATTAAATTACTTGCCATAAAATTAAAGCCACGGTAAGCGTCACCCGGTGCTACATTTTCAGTTGTTAAACGGGAAATGAAATAGGAAACACTCGTCATGCCGGTCCCGGATCAAGTCCGGAATGACGGATCCGGCATCCTGGTTGTTTTCCTGGATTCTGGCGTTCGCCGGAATGACAATGGTTCAGTTATTTAATCGCCGGAGTAATAACCGCCCATTGGCGCATAACCCTAAGAAAAAGGAGGTTTCAGTATGAAAAAGTCACTAAAAGTTTTAGGTTTTATGTTGATTGCCGTCGCCGTGCTTGCTGTCGTGAACGGCAGTGCTTTCGCGAAATCACTGACCGTCGGTGTGAGTTGGTCAAACTTCCAGGAAGAGCGTTGGAAAACGGATGAGGCCGCTATGAAGGCACAACTCGAAAAACTGGGCGCCAAATATATCAGCGCCGATGCGCAAGCCGACTCCAGTAAACAAATATCTGACGTTGAAAACTTGATCGCCCGGGGCTGCAATGCCTTGATCATCTTGGCCTACGACGCAGATGCCATTTCTCCGGCCATAGCAAAGGCCAAGGCCGAAGGCATACCTGTTGTTGGTTATGATCGTCTGATCGAAGATCCATATGCGTTTTATCTGACTTTCGACAACAAGGAAGTCGGTCGGATGCAGGCGCGTGCGGTTTTCAATGTCAAACCCGAGGGTAACTACGTTTTTATCAAAGGCTCCTCCACCGATCCAAATGCCGATTTTTTGCACGAAGGGCAGCTTGAGGTGCTGAAAGAGGCCATGGATGCCGGCAAAATAAAGAGTGTCGGCGAGCAGTACACCGACGGCTGGAAGCCCGAGGTCGCTCAAAAGAATATGGAACAGATCCTGACCGCCAACAACAACAAAGTTGATGCCGTTGTGGCTTCCAACGATGGTACTGCCGGAGGCGTCGTGGCTGCACTTACCGCCCAGGGCATGGAAGGTATCACGCCGGTCTCGGGTCAGGACGGTGATCACGCCGCATTGAACCGCGTTGCCAGAGGTACCCAAACCGTGTCTGTTTGGAAAGATGCGCGCGAATTGGGCAAAGCCGCAGCCGATATCGCCGTAGCCTTGGCCAAAGGCGAAAAGGTTGACAATGCAAGCAAATGGGCGGGCGGTCCCAAAGGCATAGAGATGGATTCTATCCTGCTAAAACCGGTGCCCATCGTCAGGGATAATCTGAACATTGTCATCGATGCCGGCTGGGTATCAAAGGATGTGGTCTGCCAGGGTGTTGATGCCGCCAAGTCGCCGGCGGCATGTAAGTAGCACCAAGGCTGAACCGATCAACCTTAGAAGGATCTAAATGTCCAACCAGACGCAGCAGGCCGCAATAAAAGAAAACACAATGACGCGGCTCCTTCAAACCGTCGACATTGATACTCGGATGCTGGCCATGATCATCGCCTTGCTCGTGATCTGGGTGATACTGAATATCATGACCGACGGCATTTTTTTTACTGCCAGGAATTTGTACAATTTGGCGGTCCAGTCAAGCGTCGTGGGTATTATGGCGACAGGGATGGTCCTGGTAATTGTCAGCCGCAATATCGATCTATCTGTCGGATCGCTGCTTGGATTCACCGGGATGGTGATTGCTTATCTGCAGGTACACGTGTTTCCTCTTGGTGCCGCCTGGAACTGGCCCTTAACGATCCTCTGCGGTCTGGTTCTGGGCGGGCTTGTGGGGGTGTGGCAGGGTTGGTGGATATCATATCGCGGGATACCTTCATTTGTGACGACCTTAGCAGGGCTGTTGATGTTTCGCGGCGCAGCCTATTTAATCACCGACGGCCGGACCGTGGCCCCCATGGACAAGACCTATCAAATCCTGGGGGGCGGCATCGACGGCTCCATTGGGGCGACATGGAGTTGGATTCTGGCCGGCGTGGCCATCGCATGGATGTTGGCAAACACCATAATGGTGCGTAGAAGCTGCCACAAATATGGGTTTTACGTAAAGCCTCTTTGGGTACATCTGCTTTATCTGGCCATCGGAGCAGCCCTGGTGTGCGGTTTTGTATTGGTAATGAACGCATATTACAAACCCAGGACCGAGATTCCACGGGGCATCCCCGTACCGGTCTTGATCATGATTTTTGTGGTGGTGGGCATGAGCCTGCTGGCTAAAATTACCCGGTTTGGTCGATATGTATTCGCCATCGGTGGCAACCCAGAAGCGGCTGAGTTAGCGGGCATCGCTGTTAAAAAGATCACAACCCTCGTCTTTATGGTTATGGGCATACTTTGCGGAATTGCAGCGGTCATTACCACGGCACGGTTGAATGCCGGTGCCAATTCTATGGGTATGCTGGCCGAGCTCAACGTCATTGCCGCCGCTGTCATCGGTGGAACTTCCCTGGCCGGTGGTCAGGGCACCATCTACGGCGCTATATTGGGGGCGGTAATCATGCAGAGTCTGGATAGCGGGATGGTTCTTTTGGGCATCTCCAGCGCCATGCGCCAATTGGTGATCGGCGCGGTACTGATCCTGGCTGTCTGGTTTGATGTGGTTTACAATAAAAACAGGCCTTAGTGCGTTGTTTCATAAATTCGATTGGCGTATGTTAACCAATTATAGCTAAACCACAGAGCGCACAAAGTTCACAGAGGATTGAATTTTAAGCTTTTCTCTGTGTTCTCGGTGCCCTCTGTGGTGACATCTTGAGTCACCATACTTATCGAATGCGTGTACTTAGGGAGAAACACCATGAGCCAAACGCCACTGGTTGAAATGATCAATATCCACAAGCGATTTGGCGGTGTTCATGCCGTGAACGGCGTGAACCTTGACCTCTACCCCGGCGAGGTCGTCGGTGTTCTGGGTCACAATGGGGCAGGCAAAACCGTATTGATGAAAGCCCTTTCGGGAGCCATTCCTTGCGATGAGGGAGAGATTCGCATTAATGGTGAAACAGTTCAAATCGAGTCTCCGCGGGATGCACGCAAATACGGCATTGAAACCATATACCAGACGTTGGCACTCGCCGACAATCTGGATGCGGCCGCCAATCTGTTCTTGGGCCGGGAGCTTATGACCAATTATGGCTCACTTAATGATCGTGCGATGGAGAGTGAGGCCCGCAAAGTCATTTCCCGCCTGAATCCCAATTTTAAAAACATTACCGATGCAGTTAAAAATATGTCCGGCGGACAGCGGCAATCCGTCGCTATCGCCAGAGCGATTTACTTCAATGCCAAAATTCTGATTATGGACGAACCCACTGCGGCGCTCGGTCCCCAAGAGACAGCCATGGTCTCTGAGTTGATCAAGCAGCTCAAAAGCGAGGGCATTGGTATTTTTCTGATCAGCCATGATCTGCATGATGTATTTGACCTGTCGGATCGTGTGTCCGTCATAAAAAACGGCAAGTTGATCGGAACCCGACAGACCAAGGTCGTCACTAAAGACGAGGTTCTGGGAATGATTATTATGGGTAAGCTTCCGGAGGCAGCCTGACGGGGCTGGAGTTGGTGATTTTTTGAAATATAAATAAACGGAAATATGGAATATTGAAAGACGAGTGACGAGATCTTAGATCCAATGTCCAATTTTAATACAATTCCACTTCATTTAGGGTGTCACAGCGATTTTGCCAACCTGAATGACGACATCTGAATGAATACATTTTAAAGCCCGCCTTCCTGGTTTGATATTGCCGTCGCCAGTGAATTTGCCAGACTATATTCGCCAGCGTTTTAACGAAAAGGAAAAGGAAGGTTGCCTCCAGGGGAATAGTATGATGATCAGCGGCATCACGCTGTGATGATTGTGATCAGCTAAGTCAGGCGAGCTTGCTTTTTGGGCACAGTTTGGACGAAGGCGCCGTATTTATTCAATTCTTCCAGTCGGCAGCTCCAAACCAGCTTTCCCTCATGGACGGTTATGTCCGGACAACAATCGCACATATCTTGCCTGCCATCGCTCTCGAAATTCACCGGTTGAATGATCATGAGGCTTTGGATATAGGCCGGCGTTAAAATTGTGGTGGGATTCCTGATGGTATGGCCCAGCAGTTTGAAGAAAATTGACCTCATTTTCCGATCTGCCAGCCCCCTGAAAAATGCCGCCATTTTTCCCCTGGCAATACTCTTAGGTTCGGCATAGGCCAAATAGGTGCCCGATAATAGGTGGGTGACGGTTTGGATGAGCTCCATAAATTTGGGCGAGAAATATCCCAAAATATTCCCATTTAAGACGACACGATTGGCCAGCAGCCATTTCAAAGAGCTGGGATCGGCAGTTCCGTTTAAAAAGGTCTCATCGAGTGCCAGACCATTGGTATTGACTATGGGCTTCCAGCCCATTTCCTTTATCATCTTTACAAGATCAACAATTTGGGGATACACGAGCGGATCGCCGCCTGCTATGCTCATGCAGGCGCTTTTGCGTAATTTTTTTTAAAAACTTCCAGGTCCGTCCTTACCTCATCCAGGGTTTTGTGACCCGGCCCCCGTGGATCCCGGTAGCAGCCCTCACAACGCAAGTTGCAATCGGTGGTAGGTTCCAACCAGGAAATGCCATTGTCGGCATAATTCCATGGCAGGCGATAATAATCGAGATGGTTTAACGGCTTCATCATTATCTACATTTTTATCTAAGTTGATCGGTTCCAGGTTCGGGGTTCAAAGGTTAGAAGAGAAGGATATGAGCGTAGTCTCTAATTCATCATTCTTCATTTGGCGTTCGATATTCTGCGGTCCGGTTGATATAATCGGTTCGCATGGCCGAACGGGCCAGTTTTCCCGATGTCGTCCGCGGGATGCTGTTGCGGGGCACTATCTCGATTTTACAATCAATTCCAATTTCTGCGTGAATCAGACCGTGCAGATGTTTGATCAACGTGTCCCGGACATCCGCGTTGTTATTGCGACATTCAATCAATAATACCGCCAGTTCCGTTCCGTCTTTGTCAGGCACCGAAATCG
>JASFFJ010000449.1:0-6660 GCA_050124355.1 Desulfobacterales bacterium
TAGCAAGTGGCTTTAAATCGTTTGCCGTCAACCAAAGTTTCCATGAGAACCGGACGATACCCGTAAATCCGTTGCCAGTCTTGCGCAACCGTTTTAACCGCCAATGCCAAAACCGAACTGGCAAGATTTTTAACCTCAACCCAGGGAAAAATCAGAAACCGGCTGTTATTAACGATCTTTTGTAAGTTGGCCTTGCGCTGTTCATCCGACCAGCCGATCCATTGGTCGCGGGGTGCCATCTTCCAGGCCGGACTGGAAAATTGAAAACAGCCAAGCATATCACCGGTTGCATCAGAGTTGATAAAATAGCGCAGCTGAGCGCCAAATGGTAACTGATATCCCAGATAATGATAGCGATCGATATATTCATACCACAGCTGCCGTTGCTTTTGATCTTTGACTCTTATGAGCTTTAGCGGAAACAGATCCTTTAGCGTTAACGAAATGCTCGGCTGAATATCTGCCTTGTTCGTCTTGTAAATCCGTGTGGGGCTTTTTTTTACAAACTGTTTTCGGCTCGCCGGCAGTTTTATGACTGCTTTTTCGTCTAATCGCTCAAGAAACTGCCGGCATTCAACACTTTTTAGCTTGCCGTTGCAACGCTTCCACGAAAAAAGCTCACAAATCGTGCTGGCAAGCTCAGTGCGGCTTAAATTGGGAAAGGTTTCGATTATCTCAATGATTTCATTTAATTGTTTTTGACTGACAATTTGACCACAAAATTTCTCCATGTACTTCAATCCCATTTGCTACCTCCACTTCGTATTGAACGTTTATTATAATATACAGGTGACAAACATGAATGTCCTATGCTTTTTTTCTCCTTTCATTATTTTTTGCTATTTTACATTAAAAATTGTTAACAAATCGGTAATGCTCCCGTTTCGGCAGAATACGTAATTCGTTAATAGTGCGCCGCCGATCGACACCAAAGATAAGCTGAGCGGACGCAGCCAGGGGTTTTTGGGGACGTCCATAGATATATAAATTACGTTTGCATGATGTAAGGTAGAACGCTGCTAATCATAGCATTAATACAAAAACAAGTCAGTGGTGAAGTCTTAGAATGACCATTTTATATTTCCAGCCGCAAGAAATGGACTGCACCATTGCGCGAACCCACCATAAAAAGATCTTGACCCAAGGCACTAGTGTTTGCTGAGCAATAAACCAAGTTTTTCTTCGAGATATCTGAATCTATTAACGATGTAATAGTTGCGAATGTCGTTTTCCAGGATAGACCCCAGCTTAACTTTAAAATCGCTATCTTTAAATCCGGCAAGCTTACTTCGAAACTCAATCGATTGCTCGTCGCTAAGGTTAGGCAGCTCAACGCCCCTTCGCAGCAGAAACTCAATATCGAAGCAATCTCTAATCTCGACGCGGTCAAAAAAAGCCTCAACTTTGTTCTTCATTGTCTGGTCCAGGGTATGAGCATTTAAAATGACTTGCTTGGTGCTAAACGTTGAAAAGGCAATCTTTTTTTCATAATCGCAGTCCTTTCTCTCCCTCCGTATTTCGATCTTCAGACGCCTTGGATAAAAGGCGGACCGTAATTCGAATAAAAGCGTATGACGTTTCCTTTGTGAATCGGTAATTTCGTAGTCTTTCACAATTGCTCTTAGAATTTTATCGTAATATTCCTGCGTTGATTTTTTTTTGACAAACCAAAAATCGAGATCAACCGAATAGCGGCTCAGCTCGTGGCAAAGCCTCAACATCGATCCGCCTCCAAAGACAATGGGTTCAAGCAACCTTGCGCTGTTCATTTTCTCTAGTACTTCTATTTCAAATTTTTCATGCTGCCTAAAAATATCCATATTTTTCTAACATCGTCTTCGTTTTCAAAGGGAATTCTGTGCTCAAACGAATGATCTCGTCTCTGTCAAGTTTATCAGGATCTAAAGCTGCAATATCAAGTGCATAACGGCCATAGGACATCAAATAAAAGGCATCCACAAGGGCTTTTTCAGGTGTCGCGATAAAAAATCCCTTCTCTTTCTTAAAGCCAAAATACAAATTGCCGGCGATTTTGGAATATCGGAACACGCTGCCGTCTATGTACATTTCTTTTGTTCTTTTGACGGCAACCGATTCGAAATAATCTCTTTGCACCTGGGTGGTTATCTCGTAATACTCCAAAGCCGTCATTAAAGATATGTATGAAGGCGTCTGGCCCATATTTACCAGAAGGAATTTTTCAGCGCTGCCTGCAGCGTTCCAGACCTCCCGCAACATGTATATGTTTCTTTTTACGCGCACCAACAGTCCCTGCCTGACGTAGCGGCTGGCGGAGACCCTGGCTGACGCCGGGCTGATTCCCAGAACTCTGGCTATTTCTTCGTAGCCAAAATACAGCTTACGGATCGTGTGTAATTCTGAAAATTTCATCAAATATATTTAATTTACATTTTTGTTAATTATTTATATTCAATATCGAGGATGATGTCAATAGCGGTTTATCGGGTTATCGGGATCGGAACAAGGGAGAGCGCTGTCAGCATGAAACTTGCTCAAAGACAAGCCGTTTCTGGGCTTTACAATACTGATAAAGTCAAATTTATATTATTTTCGATAGGAGCATTTTATTACGAAGAAAAGACTGGGTCTTTGCTGTCAAGTTGTCAACCCGCAGCCTCATTGGATAGGCCTCTTATGATGACCGCTTCTACCTTAATCGATCGTAAACAAAATCGGATGGCTTCATATATTTATGATTTAACGATTGATAATCATCAAACAGCAGCATTTTTACAACGACATTATAAATGAGATTTAAATGTTTAATCTAAATCCCATTTTGTTTACCCTACGGGAAAGCCGATGCCACCCCATCTTCTGCGTTGCCAAGGGATTGAGGTAGGCGACTACAACTTCACCCTTGGTCGCCTTGAAGCTGGGGCACCCTCGACTTTCACTCAATCAGGGTTTTACTTATTCAGACGACAGACCGCTCCCCCATCAGACCCTGGATGACGGATCCGGCATCTAGTTTAATCACACACACGAACAATCCTGGATTCCGGGTCAAGCCCGGAATGACAAGAAGCGATTGCTTATTCGAAGACCACCAGCAGAGTTGGGGTATGAGGATGGCCTCTGGAAGGCGTCCAGGCTACCTGTGCTGGTGACCGCTGATTTTTGAGAAAAGATCATAATAGCTGATCGTTATTTTTAAGACCAAGCAAACAGCTAATCCAACCCTGGGAATAATTTTCCTTTGCATCCGAGAGTGAGGCAATATATTCCAATGATAAAATCAAAAAACAAATTAATTTCAGCAGGTTAAAAATGGCATTAATTTTGCCCACTTATTGTCTCAAACATTTTCAAACAGGAGCAAAATATGAATGTGATGCTTGACGGAATACCTCCCTGGTCTGGCGAATCACCAATCGGTAATCTTAACGCGAAAAACAAAACCACTCAAGCCGAGCAAAGCGATTTTAAGAAACTCCTGGGCATTGAGAAAGTCGAGCTGTCTAAACAGGCTAAGGTTTTCAAAGAAGCTTTAGCACTCATCAAAGAGGTTGGATTTGTAGAGTTTACAAGGATAACCCGCGCGGTAAATCAAATTCAACGGGCGTTGACAAGAGTCATTCAGGACTTTCCCGCACATAAAAAGGCCATTGAAGAAATGATTGATTCTTACGACAATCAGATGCCCAGATCAGTATCGGATGCCTTAAGCAGACTTCAGGGGATGTTAAAGGATTCCAGACTGCCGCAGGAAGTAATTGATGCCATCATGCGGTATGTCGAAGAAGAAATGAAGCAGTCATCTGATAGTCAAGTTTATGATAGTAAGATGAAATTAATTGATATGAAGTCCTAATTTTTTCAGCCTCTATTGGTCATGGTATGGGTCTCTTACCCCATATTTCCAAAAGGGGGCCCTTCTTTCCAAAAACCGGATCCGTTTCTGGGAGCGGTACGGATCTGATATTTTGATCTGCCGATGGCCGTTCGCCGGGTTTACCGTATTGCATATCCGGTGACTGCCCCGCAGGATAGGCACCGACACAACGAAAATCCAGCGATTGGTTGAGATTTTTGTGGGCCACGCCGGCAGGGATTATTATGACATCACCTGCCCTGGCGGTTACTGTCTGTCCGTTGGGTCCACCGAACTGGGCCTTTACCCGGCCTGCATACAGACCCAGGACTTCATGGGCGGCACTGTGGTAGTGATGAAAAGTGAAGATTCCATTACGCCAGGATCCTCCCCACACGTTTCCACGGAAGGTTTTTTCAATAGTCCCTACCAAGTTCTTTGTTGCTGGATCAAAAGCCTGCTTTATTAGAATCAACGCCAGCGTATCATTATTCGGAAATGTTCCATCGTCCGGTATGATGAGAGTTTGGATTTTTGGCTTGGTCATGGTGTCACCTGAATCTCGCATGAAAATTCTAGATACAATTGTCAATTTATTTAATCGACGGGACTTTGAGTAAGCAGTGGCCCATCCAGAAGTAACCCAAGTCAGCTGGAATTGAAAATTGAAGAATGATGATTGTACGTTTGCGGTATTGAAATTTTATGGTGTACTAACAGCGTTAACATCCGTTTGGCTGAAATCGTTTCCCTTGAAAAGCAACGGTTCGCCTGAATATTTGGCAAGGGCATAGGCGTAGCAATCACCAATGTTCAAGCCTGCCGGATGGTTTCCTTTTCCGTATTTTCGCCACGCCCCCCTGCAAGCTCAGTCTGATCAGCATTCATGCTTACGATTTCAATTTGAGCACGGTGGATCAGCAGATCAAGTTCGCGGCCACCGGCCTCTCCTTTTCGGGCCTCAACGACGATTCCGGTCTCCAAGGCATTGAAAGCACTTATCATTTTCCGGGATGCATTCGCAATCGATTTGGTAAAAATTAAGGCTTCCGGCTCGCCAAATAGAATCGCAATCAACGCAGAGGTGTCAACAACCATTATTCCGGGACTCCTTTAGGATTGTAGCCCAGTATTTCTTCAGGTGACCGCTGGTCCTTATCGGGAAGTTCACTGCAGCGCCTGGATATTTTCATTATTTCTTCGACCAGATCAATGGCCGTGGAACGTCCACGGAGACGCTGCAATCTTTCCTCCAAGGAACGTGTAATTGCCTGAGTGATATTTTCCCCGCTTTCGGCCGCAAGTCCCCGTGCCAGCTTTTCGGCCTTGGCATTTCTGATACTTGGTGCCATTTTTTTCTCCCAGCATATGTATATAATTTATAAATAAATATGAATTATACACATATCGATTGGTCAAGTGTTGCAAAAGAAATCAAAATATAATTGCAATAATCGTATCTGGCCTTATCAAATCAAGTCGAATGCAAGGTCTACGCGCACAAAATTCTAAATTGACTAAAAATCAAAATTTTGAGAAACATTATAACCCAGCAGCGCTTTACCCTGATAGGAAAACGGTTTGTTCCGGGTTAAGGAGTCGGATTCCATTGAAACCCGTGGCAACGCCATCCCGCTTAGATAGCCAAAATCGAAGGAAGAGGCAAAAATACCTCCTGCAGAAATTCAGCGACCACCGACAGAGCTGGGGGCATGAGGAACGCCTTTAGAAGGGTATGGAGCCACGCTCTGATATTAATCGCTGATATGTCAATTAAGGTCGCCAATACACATTTGGAAAGAAATGAATCGGATTATCCGCCATGAAAAATGTTTCAATTCGCATTAAAATCGCGCTATTCATCGTCTTATTTTTATTGTTCACCAGTGTGATCGAACTCTTTCTGTCTATGTCCAGCAGCAGAAAAAACCTGTCGGTTGCCACAGACCGTACCCTGCGCACCAATGCGCAAACCATCGATCGTGCAATCCAATCCATCATGCTAAGCGGCGAAGCCCCCATCGCGGTTCGCACTATCCGCAGTCTCCAGGAGATTAAGGGACTGGAACAGATTGATCTTTATCGCACCAACGGGTTAACGGCATTTCATGATTATGAAACCCTGGATCGTGTAAATGCCCAGCAGCGGGCGTTTCAATTTAGCAGAACTCCTCGAATTGGCAGAAAAGAACTCGACACCCCTTTATTTCAAGACATCATCAGCAAAAAAAAGGCGATAAAATTTGAAGACAAGCAACACCAACACTTTGAATATTTATACCCTTTCGAAAATAAACCCGAATGCCAAATGTGTCACGGCCAAAGCGAAGACCTGCTGGGAGTGTTGCATCTGAAGATTTCAACCACCGACCTCAACATGCAGGCAAAAAAGTCCGGCTTCATGTTAAGCGCTATTCTAATTGTGGCAAGTGTTCTGATAGCCATGTGCTTGATGCTATTTCTAAATCGTCTGGTTCTTGATCCCTTGGCAAAAATTGGAAACATCGTTGCCCAAGTGGGACAGGGGAATTTGGATGCGAAGGTTGAGATATCGCGGGGGGATGAAATCGGTGTCATTTCCGATCAAATCAACGCCATGGTCCGAGATTTGAAAGAACAGGACCGGATCAAGCGATCCCTTTACCTGGCACAGGAAGTCCAGCAAAACCTGCTGCCCCATGAGTATCCGCGGTCGGAAAATTTGGATATTGCCGGTAAAAGCATTTACTGCGATGAAACCGGGGGGGACTATTACGATTTTATTATTAGCGAAAACGATGAGAACCAACGGATCAGTATCGCCGTAGGAGATGTATCTGGACACG
>JASFFJ010000450.1:0-6629 GCA_050124355.1 Desulfobacterales bacterium
GGGGAGCCATTAACAACGGAGGAATTGCGCTACGCTGGTTCAGAGACAATTTTGGGGAACGGGCCAGGGTAGAAGCCCAAAAAACAGGCGCTTCGGTATATAAGATTTTGTGTGACTATGCCCAAAAAGTCCCTGCCGGCTCGGACGGCCTGCTCTTTTTACCTTTTCTGGCGGGAGAGCGATCCCCCCATTGGAATAGCAGCATACGGGGAACCATATTCGGGTTATCTCTGCACCATTCTCAGGGCCATATAATTCGCTCCTTGCTGGAAGGAATCTGCTACCGGCTTTACAGTGTCATCCAACCCCTGGAAAAGCTGATCGGAAAGTCCACCGAAATTCGAGTAACCGGAGGTTTCACCCGATCACCTTTATGGCTGCAAATCCTATCGGATGTTCTGGGCAGAGAGCTGATGGTTACCGCAGAGCCTGAAGGTTCTGTTCTCGGCGCAGCGGCTTTCGCCTACCACACCCTCGGCATGATCGATTCTTTTAAATATCTGCTTGAGAAAAACCCGATCGTACAAAAAGTAGTCCCGGAAACGAAAGCCCATGAATTTTATCGGTATCAGTTTGACAAGTATATGCATCTTTATTGGAAATTTGAAAAAGAGTTTGCTTAAAGCATATCCGATATGCCGATACCAAAACCAAATAAGGTAGAACTGCTGGCTCCGGCCGGCAATTTTGAAAAGCTGGAAATCGCCATTCATTATGGTGCCGATGCGATCTATCTTGGGGGAAAGGACTTCAGCCTAAGGAATTTTTCCGGCAACTTCAGCTTGGAAGAAATCAAGCAGGCGGTCACCTATGCCCATGATCGCGCTGTTAAAGTTTATGCAGCGGTGAACGTCTATGCCCGCAATGATCAGCATCAGCAAATTGCTGCCTACCTGAGGAAGCTGGGTGCTATTTCACTTGATGGCGTGATTGTGGCCGACCCGGGTGTTTTTATGACCGCCCGCGAACTGATGCCGCATATCCCGCTGCATCTCAGCACCCAAGCCAATAGCACCAATTATAAAACGGTTGCATTCTGGGAGCGGCTGGGAATTCAACGGATTAACCTGGCCCGGGAGCTGACCCTGGCCGAGATAAAAGCCATCGCTGAAAAGGCCCAAATTGAAATCGAGGCCTTTGTCCATGGAGCGATGTGCATTGCCTACTCAGGCCGATGCCTGCTCTCCAGTTTTATGGCAAACCGCCACAGCAACCGGGGCATGTGTACCCATCCATGTCGCTGGAAATACGCCCTGGTCGAAGAAACCCGTCCCGGACAATATATGCCTGTCGCCGAAGACGACCGGGGTACTTATATTTTTAACTCTAAAGACCTCTGCATGATCGAACATATCCCTGCCATGATCGACGCCGGTGTGGCGGCACTAAAAATTGAAGGCCGCATGAAAGGAATCAATTATCTGGCTTCGGTGCTAAAGGTCTATCGAGAAGCGATTGATTGGTATTCTCGGGACCCGGCGGGATATTGTGTAAAACCCGAATGGCTGATCGAGCTGTCCAAAATCAACCATCGCGGATATTGTACGGGTTTTTACTTTGATGATCCCCGGCAGATCGTTCCCGATTACGAATTTAGTAAGACAATGGACACCCATCTGTTCATCGGTAAAGTTCTTGCTGCGCATGATGACGGCCGCACCCTCATGGAGGTCCGCAATAAATGCGGAACCGGTGACCTGGTGGAAATATTAAGTCCCCGGCAAGAGATTCGAAAGACCTGCATCGGGGACATGCAGGATGATGACGGAAACCAAATTCAATTTGCCCGACCGGGCACCTGTGTTTATCCGGATTTGGGCGTTAAAACCAAACCCAACGATCTGATCCGTAAACTTAATCAGTCCCATAACTGAATCAGGAGAGTCGCTAGCCTACTGAACTCAGGAACTCAGACTCTGGTATCGTGTGAGGAACGATGATGAGACCTTTTTGCGGCTTCAGCCCTTCAAAGAATTGAACAAATAAGGTAAAACTCAACGGCGGTTTTTCCGTTTCGACGCTTTTGCCTGCTTTCGCTTTTTTTTCTTGGCCTTCTTTTTTTTCTTATTTGTTTTATGGGTTGATTGATTCGAAACAGTAAGCGGTGAATAACCTATTAAATCATGTGATCATATAAGTCATCGTTTTCGGTGTATGAATCTGGATCGGCCAGAACCTTTTCCAGGATTTCGATCAAGAATGGCGTGATTTCTTCTTTGAGTTCAATGGCGGCATCAACCTGCTCTCTTTTATATTTCCCCTCGAAAATTTTAAAAGCTTCGAGTATTTCAGTTATGTTGTTTGTTTTTTCCATCTTTTTAATGCCCTTTTTTCAAAGGATTCAGGTTTTTTCAACGAATGCCCTGCCACTATCTTTTCAAAATCAGGGATAAAACTGTATTTTCGGGAATGATTCCGTCGCACTCTTTCAACAAGGTCCATCCATAGCTGATTCCGGCCGGCCTTTTCATAAAGTTTCTGGACCATCCTGAAATGTTCCAAAGCATATCGGTAATATTTGCTTTTTCCCGATTTAAGGATGCGCATCCCAAGGGCACTGTAAATTTTCGCTGCAGCCTGTCCGTGCGTTTTTGTAAGGCCTTTGGCTGCCTTTTCGGTGGTGTAATGGCTTAGGTCTTCAAGCGGTTCGGTATCAATAGAGGAAATATGCTCGGCGAGTTTGTCCCATTCTTTGGTTTTTACACATATATCAATAAATCCGGACAAAGATTTATCTTTGGCTTTCTCCAATGCTTTTTGATGCCAAAGTTTTACATCTTTTCTATCTACGAATTTCATTAACTTATCATAGGAGATACTTGAAAGATGATTTTTGAATTCAATCCAAGCAAGACTGAATGCATCTCCCCGCCTACCAAGCTTGTTCAATAGGTCCTGCTGTAAATCAGATAGTCCGAAATTGGATTCATTACCCCAGTTGCCTTCTTTTTCCAACTTCAGACCTTTTTCAACCCAATTCAGCGCATATAGGTATTTACGCTTCACCTTGTAGATGTTGGCGATGTTTTCACAGTCCTTGGGCGTTGTCCCAGTCTTTTCACAGAGAGCCAAATAAGCGTTGGTATCTTTTAACTCAACGTAGATAACCTTCAAAATGGATACATTTTTTAGAACTTCCCAGGGGTAATCGAAAATCCGCTTGCATTTTTTTTGATCCACCGTTCTATAGGCTTTCTCAAATCGGGACTCGATTGCAGTCTCAAACAACTTCATCGATTTTTTATCCAGCACCTTGACCATGTCTCTTTCAATTTCATAGCAAAATCCATAATCGTCATTGTCCATCCAATTGAGAATATTCTGAACGGTTTCTGCGGGATCAAATTTTGCCTTTTGCCTGGCGATGATCCAGGCACAAAAAAGGTCTTCAAAGAACATGCCCAAGTTGCCGCCGGAGTCGTCAATTTCGTCAGCTTTTTCATAGCAACCGGAAAGAAATATTTCATAAAGGCTAACCGCCCGTTCGGCCTGCCCATCTTCGACCAGTGCATCAATCTTTTGCTTCACTTCTTCTAAATTTTGGACAAATTCCCATGCAAGATTATACGATATGAACTCGCCGAGGTCTAAAGCATGTTCCAATACCGATAAAAATGGATCTGTTTTTTTTCTTTTTCCCACTCTTCACCTCGGATATTCACGAAAGTACACTAAATGATTTTTTATATCTTCTTTGACAGAGAAGGGGTCACCTTTTAAGTGTACTGTCCCTTAAATTTTAACGACTGTATTTTAAATCGTTACTTATAGATAGTCCTCGTCGGCATCGGGGGCCAAATATTTTGATTGAGGCCAGCTTTAATTGCTAATGTATCACGCTCGCATATTGACAAGAACTGGCCCCTAGTACCAAATACCCAGAAGCCTAATACCCAAAATTTACCTCGGAAACACCGCCCCTTTGTCCGCACTGGACACCATGGTTGCATATCTCGCCAGATATCCGCTTTTTATTTTGGGTTCAAAATCAGGCAATCCGTCCAGCCTTTTTTGGATCTCTTCAGCGGAAAGTCGAACATTCAGCGTTTTGCCGGGGATGTCAATTTCGATAATGTCACCGTCCTGAAGGGCTGCGATGGGGCCTTTGGCGGCGGCTTCGGGCGACACGTGCCCGATGGCGGATCCACGGCTGGCGCCGGAAAAGCGGCCGTCGGTAATCAAGGCCACTTCTTTATCCATGCCGATACCCGCCAGGGCAGAGGTAGGAGAGAGCATCTCCTGCATTCCGGGCCCCCCCTTGGGTCCTTCGAAGCGAACCACGAGTACTTCGCCTTTATTGATCCTGCCGTCCACAATGGTTTGAAAAGCGTCCTCCTCTGAGCTGAAGATACGAGCAGGTCCGGAATGTTTGAGCATTTCATCGGCCACGGCAGCCTGTTTGACGATAGCGCCGTCGGGCGCCAGATTGCCGGTCAAGACAGCCAGGCCACCGGTGGCATGCACCGGGTTTTCAACCGAACGAATGACGGCAGGATTTTTAACACCGGCCTGCATCTCCTTCAGCATCTCTCCCAATGGTGTGCCGTAAACGGTCATGGTCTGCGGATGGATAAGTTCGGAGTTGTTCAATTCAGCCATAATGGCTGGGATGCCGCCGGCATAAAAGAAATCCACCACGTGGTGGGGGCCGGCCGGCGCGATAGAAGTCAGGTGCGGGATTTTTTGAGAGACGTCACCAAAGTCTTTGAGCGTGATATCGATGTCGGCATAATACGCGATGGCCGGAATGTGCAAGGCCGTGTTGGTGGAGCCGCCCAGGGCCATGTCCGCGGCAATCGTATTGTAAAACGCTTCTTTGGTCATAATATCCCTGGGCTTTACGGCCGCTTTCACCAGCTCAACCGCTTTGTATCCGGTCTGTTTGGCCAACCAGACTCTTTCGGCATACACCGCCGGTGCACTTCCGTTGAACGGCAGAGCCATTCCCAGGGATTCCGCCAGGTTGCTCATGGTATTGGCAGTAAACATTCCTGAGCACGAACCGGCCCCAGGACAAGCGCTGCATTCAATTTCGGTTAACTCCCGATCGGAGATTTTACCGCTCTTAAAACGCCCGACGGCCTCGAAGACTTTGTCAAGGCCGGTATCTTTGCCATGTACTTTTCCGGGTAGCATGGGACCGCCGGAAATAAAAATAGAGGGGATATTCAAACGCGCCGCTGCGATCAACATGCCCGGTATAATTTTATCGCAGGATGACATCAGCACCAGCCCGTCAAATGGATGGGAGGTGGCCATGATTTCAAGGGAATCGGCAATCAGCTCCCGGCTGGGAAGAGAGTATTTCATACCCACATGGTTCATGGCAATCCCGTCGCACACCCCGATGGTGTTGAACACCACCGGGGTTCCGCCGGCAGCATATACGCCTGCTTTAACGGCATCCACCAGTTTATCCAGGTGCATATGCCCTGGAATGATTTCGTTGAAAGAATTGGCAATGCCGATCATCGGCCGCTCCATTTCCCAGTCGGTAAATCCGTCCGCCCGCAAGAGTGAGCGATGAGGGGCCCGTTCCGGACCTTTGGTCATTAAATCGCTTCGTTTGCTCATTTTTAATTTTCCTTTATGATAAATTATTTTACTCTCGCTATAAACCAAAAAAAATGGTGTCGCAAATACTTTTTGAACTACCAGAGCCTTGGCTAGTAACAATTTTGAAATGAAAGAGCGAAGCGATACAAGAAATCTTCAATCGTCAATATTCAATTCCAGCTGGTCTGAGTTAGGATCTAGTCCATGAATTCCGAAATATGCTCGATGTCTCTCAAAGGCTGGGATATCAAAGTGCGGCCTGAAGGTAAGCTTCTTCCACCAGTCGCAGCGTGGCAAGATTGTCGGCGCAGTCGGTCTCGAATGGCTGACCACTTCGCAGACATTCCACAAAATGGGCGATGGCGCCGTCATAGGATTTCTGGTAGGCCTCGGCCACATCGAAGAACATCGTCTCCTCTTTATCGCCGATCAGGCGTAGTTGGTTGTTTTCAAATAGAATGCTCGCTTGTTGGCCGATCAGCTCCAGGCGATCTTGAGATAATGGCGGGAAACCGGCCGCCGAAAAGTTTCCACAAACCGTACCGAAGGCCCCGTCGGTCGTCTTTAGCAGAATCAGCGCCATGTCCTCGCCGATTACGTCGGCGCTGAGACGATTTATGCGGCAGCCGAAGACGTCCACCGGCCCCAACAAATAACGGATCGTATCTAAGTGGTGTATCAGCAATTCCATAATAATAAAGCGCTGCATCCGGGCCATAAAAGGCTGCCGCGCCAGCGCCATAGGGACACCTTCAGCATTGCGCGACAAAAGACCGGAGCTCAACGCCGACAAATTGAATTGTTGGATCGGTCCGGTCCGACCCTGGGCGATCCAGGCAGCGGCCTGTCGGTATTGGGGGCGAAAGCGCCAGTTTTCATGAACCATAAATCTCACTTTCTGACCGATATCGGCTACGAGAACTTCCGATTCAGCCAGGGTCGGCGTCATCGGTTTTTGGCATAGGATGGCTACACCATATTCAGCGGCGGTCCTGGCATAAGCGGCATGCAGCTCCATGGACACTGCGATATCCAGGGCATCGGGTTTTTCCTTTTCGAGCATTTCCTCAAGG
>JASFFJ010000451.1:0-6622 GCA_050124355.1 Desulfobacterales bacterium
CACAAATCAGGTTGCGGATTTAGTAATTTAGGTGTCCTTAAGAATTTATAAAAAGCTGTTTTGACAATTATTAAATCTCAAAATACAAGTCCCAAATTACAAATAAATCTCAAATTTTGATATTTGTAATTTGTAGTTTGAAATTTCGTAGCGTGGTTACTCAAATCTAAATGTTCTTCCATCAAAACAGCGCTTTGCACTAATTTTATTTAGACCCCTTCCCCTTCCTCTTACGTCCTGCCCGTTCTCTGAAAATAATCCGGATCGGCGTCTTATCCAGACCGGTTTCTTCCCTGAAATGGTTGATCAGGTATCTTTTGTAAGAAAAATGAACTGCCTTAGGGTAATTGACAAAACACACGATGGTGGTTGGTTTGGTGGATGTCTGAGCACAATAGAAAAACTTGATTCGTTTGCCGCGGTGGAGAGATGGTTCGTTTCTTTCAATCGCACGATCCAGGCATCTGTTCAACTCACCGGTGGGAATTCGGCGGGTATACTGATCATATACCGCGTCAACCTGATTGAAAATTTTCCGGACCCGTAGGCCGGTCAATGCCGAAATTGTCATCGCCGGCGCAAAATTGAGAAATTTGGCCTGCTGGCGCAACCGCTCGTAGTACATTTTGGCGGTTTTGCTGTCTTTTGCCACCAGATCCCATTTATTCAACAGCAATATGCAGCCGCATCCCCGTTCAAAGGCATATCCGGCAACGCTGATATCCTGGTCGGTGACACCCTCGGCCGCATCCATCACAATGAGGGCCACGTCACAGCGATCCAGGCTTCTTAGTGCCTTGATAATGGAATACTTCTCTAGTTTCCGATGCACCTTTCCCTTGCGTCGAATTCCGGCCGTGTCGATGAGACAGTAAGATCTTCCATCCATTTCCCAGACGGAATCAATAGCATCCCGGGTGGTCCCGGGAATGTCGCTGACCAACAGACGCTTTTCTCCCAATATCCGGTTAATCAACGAGGATTTGCCTACATTGGGCCGGCCCACGACCGCCAGCCGGATGAGGCTTCGCGCATGGCCCTCAAAGGGTTCGGTCACAAAACCGGTCTGCGCATCGACAACATCATCCAACAAATCGGAGACGCCGTAACGATGCTCGGCGGACAGTGGATATAGGGACTTCAGTCCCAATTGATAGAAATCGGCCAAAGAAACTTCCTGCTCCGCACCATCAATTTTGTTGACGGCATAAAAGATCGGCTTATCCACGGTGCGAAGGTTATCGACGATTTCCCGATCGAATGGTGAAATCCCCTCTTTTCCATCCAACAATAAAATAATGATATCCGCATCGGCAATGGCCTGATGCACCTGGAAACGGATTTCATCCGCAAAATCATCTCCTGTGGTAAATCCGCCGGTGTCCACCAGTGTAAATTCAACATCATTCCAACGCGCATCGGCGTAGTGACGGTCCCGCGTAACCCCCGGGAAATTATCCACCAATGCATCTTTGGTACGGGTGATCCGATTAAAAAGGGTCGATTTGCCCACATTGGGGCGACCGACGATGGCGACAATGGGTTTCATAAAATAAATATCTCAAAGTGGTTCAGACGCCATGAGGCTGAACGCTGAATTCCTTATGTGAAATATTACAATCAGATCGGTTCCCGGTTCAGCGTTCTGGGTTCAGAGGCTATCATATCCCGAGATTGTGTACGTTAAACACGATGTACGACTGAGCCGCTATCATCCACTGCGGTTCACTGTCTTGCGAGCCTTTTGGATACGAAATCCCCTAAGCTGTATCTTTGAGGGTTCTTAAGCCGGAAACCCTGAACTTTTGAACCTCTGAACCTCCATACAGTTACCGTCTACTTATTCCAAATCCACCTCAAATTGCAAGATATTCCTCACACTCTGAATTTTCGGCGAAATCAGATAACTCAATTCATAAGCCACCGGCTATGTCAATGAGAATTTAAAAAGGTCGCCCGTCACCGCGAAGACATGCTTGATGGGTACAAAACCTGATCGATGCCGGCGGTTTATGAATTGAGATTCTTTGAAAGTCTTTCAGTCGGATGGCATTGCGTTTGCGGTTATAAAAAAGCGTGGTCAGCTCTTGGGCCCGGTAGATTTGGGACGGTAGAGCGCATCCACCAAATTGCGGATGTACTGCTCATCCGAAATGCTATCGGTGGCTTCCTGGGGAAATGTGACGATAGATTTGAAATAATTGACGATACTCTCGAAAAGCTGAACCCGGTCTTGGGGCTCGAATTCATCCCGCCGCACCAAGGCCTGGAGTGCGATTTGGGCTTCGGCCGGTGAAACTTGGTGGCGCAAGCGCGCCTCCAGGTGAGGGTATTTACGAAAGGAATTGTACTTTCCTTCAAGAAGATGATCCAGGTCGGGTTCGTCAACCGGAGGACTCCACACTACGATAGTGTTGGCGACAACATCACCGAGTCTTTGGGCTCGCCGATTGATCAGGCAGGCCAGACCACCCACCAGGTAAAAGACCGGCAAGCTGTCCACAAAACGCAGCAGGTTTCGAATCACAATTTGACTGAATTGGAGCTGCAGCCCGCGCACGTCCGTGACCCTTAACCGCAGAAGTCTTTTACCCAGGGTTTGACCATGCCAGTGCCATTCAGTAATGATGCCATAGCCGATGGAAACAATAAAATACCCCAGAACCGTTGCTGCCATGGCAATGTCCCGGCTGATGATCCCGAGAACGCCCAAAAGAACATTCAGCAGCTTGTTGATTGCCATGATTGCCAGCAAGTCCACGGACCAGGCTAAAAATCGCGTCACCGGGCCGGCCAGCATCCTGGAAAATTCAATTCCCTCCGGTGTTCTGATCGTCAGCGCGTTTATTTTATCTACCATCATTGGCTTTTATTTAATACCTCTAAGCTTGCCGCTTTGTATTCGTTCATCCAGAAAGGCACGAAGACACCAAGATGCTCAGATCTTCCCTTTGTGACTGGGGGTCTTAGTGGTTGACCTGCTGAGCTGCCTTCAGTTTTGAGCTTTGAGCTTTGATTTTTTAGCGAATATTTTTTCTTCCCGATTTGGCTAAAAACAATGTCAACAAGATAAATTCGAGGACACCGAATCCGATCTTTACCTCATAGGCAATGACCGGTTCATGATACTGGGAGAAAAAAGCCTCGACTATGCCAGCCCAGATTAACATCACGGCAACCCCCATAATGAGGCTCACTAGGTCACCGCTGATGTTTCTTAATCTTTCTTTCAAAGAAATGGATCTTCCCCAGCCGATAAGAGCGCCGGCCAAAACGAGCCCGGCCTGTCCAGCAAGGACAATGGCTGGAATTTCGACAACCCCATGGGGGAGCAACCAGCCCAGCAAAAAAGCCGTCTCTCCGGCCAGCACATAATCCAGCGCCACCGCTCCTAATATGACCCCGTTGTAAAACAACATGATCAGCGTGCCGATTCCCCAGGTCACACCCAGGGCAAGAGTAAAAATAGAGACCTTTGTATTATGAGTCATTAAATAGGAAGAAAAATAGGTTTTACCGCCCGCAAGCCGATCATCATCTACCGCCTCCTCTTTCGCAACCCGTTCGGACGGATCACCATGCAGATGAGAAAACGGCAGCAGTATCTCTTTGATATCCGGGTCGACCACGATCACAAACCCACCAAAGGCACCGCCAACCAGCATCGCCGCCAGACAGATCCAGAAGGCACGAATGTGTTTACGAAAGGTTTGGGGAAAAATTGTAAAAAACCAATGCAAGGGGGCCAGTCGGTGGGGCTTTTCGGGACTGCCATGAATTTCTCCGAAGGCCCTTGCTACCAGCGATTCAAGGTAGACACGCGTGTTCGGTTCGGCCGAGAACGTTTGGATTTTTGCCAGATCCCCCGATGTTTGCTGGTAAAGATAGTGAAACCGTTCCAGTTGGGATAGGCTTAGCCTGAGTTCCGGTCTTTTTTCCAGCTTTTCCAGCATGGTCTCAAGTTCATTCCAAAACGGTCTTTCTTCAGTGATGAATTTTTGTAGGTTGATGATCATGGTAAATTAATATGGGTTCAATGGTTCAGGGTTCACCGTTCAGAGTTGGATTTGTTTTTTAGATCTCGTTCATAGGAAACAAGGTACTTTATGAAACCTCGAATGGCGGCACGAGTGCGTCCGGCATGATCATATGCATCTTGAAATTCACTATTTGTTATGTATTGTTGATCCAATGCGACGTAAAGTTCACTCTGCACTTCCGTGCAAGACCGCTTCGCATATCGAAGGAAACGAATAAATTCAGGATTAGTCTCAGAATCGAATCCTTCCGCAATATTGTGCATGGTTGACCCGGCAGCATCCTGTATTTGCCCTTTCAAGCCAAAGTCGCGAGCAAATTCGGGCTTCCTGGTCAAATTGTAGACTTTGCGAGTTAGCTCTCGTGCCAACTGCCATGCCTCAATATCTTCAAATCGTTCTATTCTCATGCATTATCCATTCAGATCTAGTGAATAATCTGATCTCTCGTATAAGACTCCGAGAGGCTGAAGTCCCTTTTTCGATCAACCTGGCTGATTCACCGGCCAGCGGCAGCGTTGAAACCTGATCCATTTAATCCTGCACATATAGACTCTTGAACCCTGAACCTCTGAACCTTTGAACGGTTATAAACCTACAATATTTGCCGTCTTTTTACCGTCAAATACTGGGACACGATGTCCGTGCAAAGATTCTCATTTTCCAGCAGACAAAATCCGACACCACGACGGCGAAGGTGTTTTTCAGTTTCTCGCAGATGTCGCCATTGGAGATGATGCCCTAGTTTTCGATAAATATCATCAACCGTATTGGCTGATGCGTCTGAGAATAGCGGTTGGGCACCGACAGGCTTCAGCATATTGACTAGAACCAAATGCCGGCGGCTGATCACATCGATGTTAGCTGTGAAACTTTTTGCTAAAACCGGGTCATCCAGATTGGTTAACAAAATCAACAAAGCACGCCGTCTGATTTTGGTGGCCAGAAAGGTGAAAAGTTCGTTAAAATCCGGCGTGACACTCCTTGCCTGCATGGTGTGAAGCGCATCACGGCAGACATTATAATGTGCTTTGCCGCTTTTGGCCCGAATGAATTTTCTGACACGGTCATCAAATGCCAGCAAGCCAAACTCGTCTGCCTGCCGGTCGGCTGCGAGCCCTAAAACAAGTGCCGCGGCAGCATAACGCTCCATAATCGTAGTGAAGTCATCAACCCCAGGCTGTTCCATATTGACCGATTTGCTGCCCTGAGGATCTGAGTTTCTGGCACTCAAGCGGGACCCATCGACGATGACATAGATCTGCTGGGTACGTTCGATTTGATAAACCTTCGTAATCGGCTGGCCACGACGGGCAGTCGCTTTCCAGTGGATATCTTCATAGCTGTCTCCGGGCAGATATTCTCTTAGCTGCTCAAACTCTCTTCCCTTTCCCACCTGACGTAGGGCGTGTACACCGATGCCTCTGTTCAAGAACAGTCCACTGAGTTTTTTGCGTTCTCGAAAAAGATCGGGATAGACCCGCACTTCCGACCGTGCCGCTTCGGTCCGCCGCAGCGACCAGAATCCCATCCGCGAAGCTGTTTCCAGGTAACAATTCTCAAAAAAATATCTTCCTTGTTTCAGGGCTTTAAACGGCCAAGCAACTATTGAATGGGGCGATTCTTCCGGTAACTCGGTAACCAGATCCTGATTCTCTGAATAAATTTCTCGAGGGAAAGCCAACCCGAGCCTTAGTTGCTTGATCCTGGCCGCCTCACTTTCAATGGACAGGGTCATCTCAGTTTCACGTCCCACCGACAGACGCATCACCGCCGGTAGTGTGACACGGATTCCAGCCAGAAGTTTTCTGGAAACAGCTGCATCAAAGATAGTAACCGCGAGGAACCCAATTGTTAATCCAATTCCAGACTCGGTGACTGCCGGTATGACAGCGGCCAACACGGAAACAGGGATAAATAGTAATCCTACCCAGATTATTAGTTTTGTTCTTGGAATAATTTGCATAATGACAGTCGACTGCAATCCATTCTGATAGTGAATTAGAATAGAATGACGATTGACGAATAGCGATTGACGAATGACGAACTAGAACGGCTTTTTCCTGTTCCGTCGTGCTGTCTGAGCGCTTTTTACAAAAATCGATATCAACTCATCACACTCATTAATCAAAGGCTGAAGCTTAGAAACAGACCGTATTAATTTTGCTTTTGCAATCATAAGCAACCATATCCTTGTTTCCCGCAACTCCTTTAAAATGATTTTTACCTTGTGAATGAAGTCGGATCTTGATTCAGCGTCCTGGGCCTCACCGTAATTTGGAGCAGGAGAGGTGCCGCTTCTTAACATCTGCCCACTTATGTGATTCCCAATCTTCGATTTAGGCAGCGCGTTTGCCAAATGGATGATTCTAACGGCAAAGTCAATAAGCCGCTCCTCAAGATCGCTTTTCATTTTTTCCTTCGTCACTCGTCATTCCTTGTTCGTCAATCGTCATTCTCTTTTTCTCACCTCGGCACCGCAACTTTTTTTAAAATTTCACCGATCACCTCGTCCACTGTCAGCCCTTCGATCTCGTATTCCGGGCGCAGAATCAATCGATGTTCCAACACCGGCAAGGCCATGA
>JASFFJ010000452.1:0-6617 GCA_050124355.1 Desulfobacterales bacterium
AATAACAGTATCAATAAACCATTCACTGTATAAAAATTTTATGCACTCTTCAATACCCTCTCAGTTTCTTTAACAATTCCTGGTGTAAAAAAAACAACAGAGCCAATTTATAATATTTTCAATAGATATCATATTGTTACTATCAATTATTGCGCGACTTGCCGAATCTACTCCTATTGTCCGAACTGGCGTAATTTCCCTACCTAAGAAAAAAAGTATATTTTTTTTAGACTTTACCCGTTGGACTCACATAATGCCAATTTAATATGCCATTAGATTTCGGTGTGTTATGCAAATTTCTGGCAAATGGCATGGAATCTGCTTTAGATTAAGGTAACTCAATTAAAAAACAAGATCTTTATAGCTCCTCATTATAAAAAAAATCCAAGGAGGAAAACATGCAAGCACCCGCCAAAATCATTGTGGTCGATGATGAAAAGCAGATCTGTCAAAACGTGGCCAAAATTCTATCCAAAAACGATTATGAGGTTACCCATGTGTTAAGCGCCCAGGAAGCCTTGGACAAAATGGCCGCGGACAGTTATTCGCTTCTGATTTCCGATATCGTGATGCCGGGCAAAAACGGCCTTGAATTGCTCAAAATGGTAAAAAAAGAATGGCCGTTAACCAAAGCAATCATGATGACTGCTTACGCCGCCACTGATACCGCCATGAAGGCCATCCAACTGGGAGCCCTGGATTACATCCCCAAGCCCTTCACACCCGATGAACTCAGAACTACGGTAGAGCAGGCCTTATCCGGCAAATTGGTTGAAGCCCCGGTAACAGAAGCTGAAAAAGAAACAATAGATGTCATCGATATCGATATGCCATTTGAAACCGAGGAGGTGGCGAACGCTGTGGGTGAAGACTATGCCGCCATGTTGGGCCGCTCGGACATGCCGATTGTGGAGGTGAAAATATCCGAACCGCTTGAAAACTTCTGCGAGGTCGGTGATATGGTCTGTGATATTTTCAAAAAACTGGGTGCCACCTGCAAAGCCGGTGTCAAGACCGCCAAATGCCCTCAGAAAAAAGCCAAAAAGGGTAAGGCCGCTAAAAAGGAAAAGGGCTTTGATGCCGCCAAACTCATCGGTATCGATCAGCCGTTCAACTATGATGAGGTGGTGTCGATTACCGGCCCGGAATATGTCCACAATCTGAATCAAGATGGGGTGACCTTTCTACCATATGAGGAACTCAAGAAAAATTTCACCCAATTAAGTGCCAATGACAAGGTTGCCATCGATGTTGACATGCCGTTTGACAGAGATGAAGTCACCCAAATTACCGGCGAAGGTTATGCCGACAGACTCACGCGTTCGGATAGACCGGTGGTAGAAGTCACGGTCCCGGACTCCTTGGAAAATTACTGTGAAGTTGGCAGTATGGTTTGCGACATTTTTGAAAAATTGGGTGCCACTTGCAAGGCCGGTACTAAAACCGCGGAATGCCCCCGCGAAAAGGCCAAAAAAGGCAAAACCAAAAAGGCAAAAGGGTTTGATTTCAAGAAGCTTATCGGCATTGACCAGCCATTTGATTATGAGGAAGTCACCGCCGTGACCGGCCCTGAATACGCCCTTAAACTGCACCATGAGGATTTGTTCGTGACCCCTTACGAAGAGCTAAAAGAAGAAATCGCCCGCAGAACGGCGCAACCGGATAAGCCTGTGCCAGCAGAGCGGGAACATGCCCAGGAGCCTGATTTTAAAAATATCCTGGTGATTGACGACGAAGTTGCCGTCAATAACAATATTCGCAAGATTCTTGCGAAGAAGGGCTACCATGTGGATCAGGCCGTCACGAAAAATGAAGCTCTCGAAAAAATCCAGGCAAGACCCTATAAGCTTGTGCTTCTGGATCTCAAGATTCCCGGGGTACGCGGGCTCGAACTGTTAAAAGCGGTTCGGGACAGAAATCCTGAAACAAAGGTGATTATCATCACTGGCTATGCCAGCATCGAAACTGCCGTTGAAAGTGCCCGGTTGGGAGCTATGGATTACCTGCCAAAACCGTTTACGCCCGACGAGATTCGCACCGTAACGGATCAAGCCTTCAGACTCGCAGCCTAAAATCATCCCACCATTGCTCGAATAAAAATCCCGATCCGGTCTGCGATCGGGATTTTTATATGAGACTTCATATGGCCAAACATCGGCCCATGGTGTTGCATTCACTGAGCGCTTCTAGTATGCAGCGTTCAGCTGCTGCGCTTGTGTGAAAGTGATATCCCATGATAAAGAATATGTCAGGGAACTCGCTTCGCTCGCACCCTGACCTACACAATGATGAGGAGGTCGGGGCCAATCGGTGTTCATCATCGCCGTGCAACGTCTTCGGAAACCATATCCCAAAAACTTCGTAGGTCAGGTTACGCCGCAGGCGTTACCTGACTTGAGAAAGTTGCTTCTATGATCAGTTCGGACGCTCACGGCCAGATTCACTGCTTATATCTTACACACTGGGCCACCCCAAAAAATCGTAAATTCTATTGACAACGACTGTTTAAAACGGTATCTTCACCCCTTTTTGTCAATTGGATGTGATAAATATCAGCAAACCAAATAGTTCAAATAACTGACTGAATTCTATGGAATATAGTCTATACATCGAATTGAAAATCAAGCCGTTTAGCATTGAGGCCAATTTATCTATCAGGAGACTGAGACAATGGCGAAAGATGTAAAAGGTTCGGTACTGGTTGTCGGCGGTGGAATTGCCGGTATGCAGTCCGCAGTTGATTTGGCCAATTCCGGCTATTACGTATACCTGCTGGAAAAATCACCCTCTATTGGTGGCGTGATGTCACAACTGGACAAGACATTTCCCACCAATGACTGTGCCATGTGAATTATTTCACCGAAACTGGTCGAGGTCGGCCGGCACCTAAACATTGAACTGATCACCTATGCAGACCTTGAGAGTGTAGAGGGCTCCCCCGGAAATTTCAAGGTCAAGGTTAAAAAACGCGCCCGTACGATTATCGAAGACCGCTGCACCGGATGTGGTGCATGCGTCGAAAATTGTCCGGTGGTACTCCAGCCATCTGGTTAATACTTCCATTAGAATGATATCAAAAAATGTTTTCTAATAGTTGAATTGTTTGATCAGAGAAAAAATAGTTGATGGAATCCAAAAAGGTTAAATAATGGAAACGACCGTTGAGATCGATTGGAAGGCAATTGAGGGAATCATTGCAAGCTACAATGCCAGCAGCGAAGCCCTGCTAATGATAATGCAAGATATAAGCGACATTTACAATTATGTACCCCCTCAAGTAATTCCTCTTTTGGTTAAAAAGTTGGGTGTCAAGGAAAGTCTGATTTACAGCGTCGCCACCTTTTATAAAACCATCAGCCTCGAGCCGCGAGGAAAATATATCGTTAATGTCTGCACAGGGACCGCCTGCCATGTGCGCGGCGCAGAAAAGTTGATGGACGCCCTTGAAAACAGACTCGAAGTCACGGAAGGTCAGACAACCAATGACGGCCTTTTTACACTGGAGGCAGTTCGCTGTATCGGCTGTTGTGCCTCAGGACCGGTAATCACAGTCAACCAGGATACTCACGGTGGTCTCGATCGTTCCAGCGTGCTGCAAGTGATTGATGACTACGGCCAACAGGCTTCTTAAAGGCAAGGCGTAACGGAGGTTTTACGGGACCATGGCAAAACTAGCAGATAAAGCGGAATTGGAAGAAATTAGAAAAAAACTCCAAAGCAAGCGCCGCAAAGAAAAAAAGAAATTAATATCGCTTTGTGCGGGCTCCGGCTGCGGTGCCTATGGAACCGCCAGAGTGCATCAAGCTTTGGTGGATGAACTGAAGAAACAGGAATTAGAAAATAAGGTGGAGGTTAAGCTTACCGGATGCCATGGTTTCTGTGAAAAAGGACCCGTTATGGTCATTCATCCCGAAGGCATTTTCTATCCCCAGGTGAAAGAAAAACATGTACCTGAAATTGTGGAAGAAACACTAAAAAAGGGCGAATTGGTAAAGTCTTTGATTTTTAAGGACCCGACATCCAAAAAGAGAATTACATTCGAAGAAGATATACCTTTTTATAAACTTCAGCAGCGAGAAATTTTCGGCGGTAATGGATTAATAGATCCAACCAGCATAGAGGATTACATCGCAGAAGGCGGATATGAGGCCCTTGCTAAAGCCCTATTCGATGTTAAGCCCAGACAGATCATCGATGAAATCAAAAAATCAGGGTTACGCGGCCGGGGCGGCGGTGGTTTCCCGACGGGTATTAAATGGGATACCTGCCGCAAGCAAAAAGGTGATAAATACATCATCTGCAACGCGGACGAGGGAGATCCGGGTGCTTACATGGATCGAAGTCTGCTGGAAGGCAATCCCCATTGTATTATAGAAGGCATGATTATCGGTGCTATAGCGATCGGTTCCCACGAGGGGTATGTTTATGTGCGCCACGAATATCCGCTTGCTGTTAAAAACTTGACCATAGCTTTGCAGAAAGCGACACAAATGGGATTGCTAGGCAAGAATATACTGGGTACCGGCTTTAATTTCAACATTCATATCAGCCGTGGCGGAGGCGCGTTTGTATGCGGCGAATCCACCGCTTTGATGGCTTCTCTGGAAGGCAGTCCCGGTCGCCCTAAGGCAAAGTATGTTCATACCGTCGAAAAGGGGTTTCGACAGAACCCCTCAAATTTGAATAACGTCGAAACTTGGGCCAATGTGCCGGTAATTATAAACAAGGGTGCCACCTGGTACTCATCGATTGGAACTGAACGCAGCAAGGGAACCAAAATATTTTCCCTGGTCGGCAAGGTCATCAATACAGGCCTGGTTGAGGTCCCGATGGGAACGTCGTTGCGCACCATCATTTTTGATATCGGCGGCGGCATTCCCAAAAAAAAGAAATTCAAGGCAGTTCAAACAGGTGGGCCCTCGGGCGGTTGCATTCCGGAACGATTTTTAGATCTGCCCGTTGATTTTGATGAACTATCCAAAGTAGGGTCCATCATGGGATCCGGCGGAATGATCGTCATGGATCAGGATACCTGCATGGTGGATGTCGCCCGGTATTTTGTAGATTTTTTAAAAGATGAATCCTGTGGTCAATGCAATCCCTGCCGCGAGGGTCTCAAACAGATGTTGGACATATTAACCGAAATCTGTGAAGGAAATGGAAAGCAGGGCGATATTGAACTTCTTGAGGAACTGGGAACCATGTTGCAAAAATTTTCATTGTGCGGCCTGGGAACCTCAGCGCCCAATCCGGTCCTAACCAATATTCTCTTTTTCCGGGATGAATATGAAGCCCATATCCGCGATAAAAAATGTCCGGCCGGGGTCTGCAAACCGCTCTTCCATTATGAGATAGACCCGGAACTCTGCACAGGATGTCAGGTCTGTTTCCGAAAATGTCCCCAGGACGCTATCAGCGGTGAAAAGAAAATGCCTCATGAGCTTCACCAGGAAAAATGCATCAAGTGCGGTATTTGCTATGATGGCTGTAAATTTGATGCAATTGTTGTCAAATAGTTGTGTTTTTACCCGCAACTGATGAAAAAAATATTAAAGGAAAACAGCGATGGTCACGTTTAAACTCAATGGAAAAACAGTCCAGGGTGAAGAAGGACAATACATCCTCCAGGTAGCAGAAAAATACGGTGTCGATATTCCAACCCTCTGTCACCACAAAGCCCTTGAGCCGGCCGGCATGTGCCGTTTGTGTACGGTGGAGCTCTTTGACGGCCGCCGAACCCGCTATGTGACCGCCTGCAACTATCCCATTTGGGACGGTATGGAAATAAAGACCGATTCTGAGGCGGTCCACCAGGGCCGCAAGTTAATCGTGGAACTGCTGTTGGCCCGCTGTCCGAATGTACCGATTTTAAAGAATCTGGCCAAACAGTATGAGATCGAAGCGCCCCGTTTTGAGCAAGGAGACGACACCTGCATTCTATGCGGATTGTGCACCCGCACTTGCGAAAAAATGGGTGCCAATGCCATCACATTGTCGGGAAGGGGACTGGATCTGACCGTGGATACGCCCTTTCATGTACAAACCGATCTATGCATCGCCTGCGGTGCCTGCGCATCGGTGTGTCCCACCGGCCACATCACCCTGGATAAGATCAAACATCAGCATACCCTTCTCGAAACGAAGCCCATCCCGTCTGAATATGATTCGGGCCTGCAGGGCCGCAAACCGGTTTATGTACCCTATGCCCAGGCCGTCCCCAACACACCGGCTATCGATCGCAGCAAGTGCGTTCATTTCAAGACCGGCGGCTGCAAAATCTGTGTCGATTTCTGCGGAGTGGATGCCATCGACCATTCCATGCAGGATGAGGTCATCGAACTAAACGTCGGTTCGATCATTCTGGCCCCCGGCTTTGAACCATTTGATCCATCAAAGTACGATACTTACAACTATTCCAAGCACCCCAATGTCATCACTTCCATGGAGATGGAACGGATTTTGTCCGCATCGGGCCCCACCGGCGGTCATCTTGTGAGGCCTTCCGACCACAATGAACCCAAAAAGATTGCCTGGTTTCAATGCGTCGGATCCAGAGATTTGAACCGCTGTGACAATTCGTACTGCTCTTCGGTCTGCTGTATGTATGCCATCAAGGA
>JASFFJ010000453.1:0-6588 GCA_050124355.1 Desulfobacterales bacterium
AATATCGACTCCTTTTGGCAAGCCTTTGTAAATCCTTTTTCCTAAAATATGAAAAAATGGAGACCTTCGCTAAATAATCCTCCTTTTTCATCATTATTGGTTCCTCTCAATTCGTCTGGTTCCAGCCGCAATTTTCACCCCTATTGCAAGATTGGGATCCAATCCGGTTACTCAACCTCCTTACGATTGCGACATAACCCCTGTAGATCCTTGGTACATTGAGCTGCAGGTTGTCCTATCATAGCTGATTGCCTTTGGCAACGTGCTTTTGAATCCGGTTTGGGCAAGGGAAGGTTAAGATCGCCACGGGCTCGGTGTCATAATCGCTAAGCAATTTTTACGTGGGAGGCTGTTGATATCGACAGGGTCATCGTCGATGCGGCGATTCTCCCCAAATACGCCAACGATTAATATGGATATGTATTTCTATGCAATAAAATACCTGGAATTAACACTTGAGATTCATATAGTTTTCTATAATTTTACGAGGTTAAGATCGTAACATACTGAAACTTTGAATATTTTGTGTTGAATGGTTTTTCGGCACGAGTATTGCTGATACTTAAATCAAGTCTAGTAATTAAATATAGGTTGTAAAACTGCAAACCATGATAGGAGCTTAACAAAATGAAAAAGATATTGCCGTTGTCAGTCATATTCCTGTTTGCATTGTTCTTATTTTCAACCACTGCGTTCGCACTATCTTTGGGATCTTTGGAATCTTTGGGCAACCAAATAACTATTTACGATCAGAAAAGTAATGGTAGTGCTAATTATGGCATGAGTGAAGATCAGGAAGTTGAACCCGGAATGGTTTGGAACCAAAAGTGGGATTTGGAAGGTTTCTTCAAAAATGGCAATACGTTGTCGATGGTAGGGGGCTTTAATTTTAAAACCGGAGGGTACGATAGCCATAGAGGTCAATTTTGGGGATCAGGAGATATTTTTTTTGATGTCGATGGGACCCCCCAATATGGTACGGATATTCCTAATGGCAACTTGCCCGTCACTAATACGTATGGATACGACTATGCTATCAGACTTAATTTTAGCAATGACAGCGGCACTTTCGACCACAGCGGCACTTTCGACCTATATCAAGCCGGCAACAATGCGACAACGATATCCTCGTATTTTACGCAAAATTATTCTTCCAATCCATACCAGATAGATCAGGGCTGGAGTAAAATTGCTGGCGATCCTGGCGATCGTAATTTTGAATTCCGAACAAATGTTGCTGATGATAGCACTTATTTGAATGGTATTTTCGAAGGCGGCTCTCATTATATCGTGCAATTGGCGCTACCAACTGAGCTGAAGGGATTTAATTATGTCCATTTTGCCGAGCAGTGCGGTAACGATAGTTTGATGGGAGCGAATCCCGTTCCCGAACCTGGGACAATGCTTTTGCTTGGAACCGGGTTAATCGGCCTCGCAGGATTTGGCAGAAAAAAGTTTATGAAAAAATAATAGAGATTAACAAGCTATAGCTCCCAGATGATACCCTGGGAACCGGCATTGATCACGGTGGTATCGCCGATGCGATCTATTTGTCCGGCGCTTCCATGGATGTGTCCACAAACGACCAGGTTCGGCTTATTAACTAAGATGGTTTCTCGAACTGCTTGACTGCCTAAATTTCTGCCATCGGAAGATGCATCCAGCACACCCGCGGGGGGTGAATGGCTGACCAGCACGCCGCCGGAAGGGCAGTCTTTCAATAAATCGTAGGCCTCCGCTTCGGAAAAATCATAGCTCCACGACCCAAATGGAGTAATAGGTATACCGCCTCCGATGCCGAAAAATGAGGTCTCCGCAATGGTCACCTGACTGCCATGCAGTACGTGAGAACTTGTCCATGATCGGCAGACATCCAATAGCTCTTCGGCTGATTCACTGTTTCCGGGAACCATTACCGTCGGTTTGGTTATTGCCGTTAACGGCGCGATGATTTCCGCCAATCCTCGGCGCGCCACACAGTAATCACCGGCACCCACAACCACATCAACGGAATTGGACAATTCGACTAATTTGGAAGCAGTACGGGAATCATTATGCAAATCACTAAATACCAACAGCTTCATCTATCAACTCCTTTCTTCATACTGTCGACAAGGGAACAAAGCACCGGCACCACAATCAAGGTGAGCAGGGTGGCAAATCCCAGCCCGAATATCACCGCAACGGCCATGGGGCCCCACCACTGAGAAGATTCACCGCCGATATCCCAGGCCAGTTGGCGGAAATCAAAACTGACACCGGTTGCCATGGGTAAAAGCCCCAGGATCGTGGTAATGGCCGTCAGCATCACAGGGCGAAATCGGACCGATCCGGCTCGAACCAGTGCATCAAAAGATTTAAGCCCTTTGGCCACCAGTTGGTTGTAATAATCAATCAGCACGATGGCGTTGTTGACCACCACGCCGGCCAGGCTGATGACGCCAATACCGGTCATGATGATTCCAAAGGCGGTTCCGGTAACCAGAAGCCCGATAAACACACCCACCAGGGATAGGATCACCGACGTAATAATGATAAAGGGTGTGATAAACGAGTTAAACTGGGTCATCAGAATCAGCAGGATAATGGCAATACAAGCAAAAAACGCTTTGCTGAGAAAGGCCTGGGCTTTGGCCTGCTCCTCCTGCTCGCCGCTGAAACGATATGCATATCCCCGTGGCCAGTTGATATTTTTTTGGAGCCGCGCATCGATATCTTTGATGACGTCATTGGCCAGACGGCCGGACACATCGCCGGATATGGTGACCACCCGTTTTTGATCCAGTCGCATGATGGCGCCAATGCCGCTACCTAAGGAGATTTCTGCCAGACTGGTCAAGGGTATGGGCTCCCCCTGGGACCCGGACACTGTGATGCGTCTGAGGTTCCCAATAGAGCGGCGATCGCGTTCCGGCAATCGGGCAATAATGTCGTATTCGTCCTTACCCTCGCGGTAAACACCTGCCTTGACACCGTTGATGGCGGCCTTGACGGTATAGGCAATCGTGTAGGTATCCAGCCCCATCAGAGCCGCCTTTTCCTTGTCCACCTGCACCCGGATCTCCGGTTTGCCTTTGACGAAGTTATCCTTTAAATCGACCAGCCCGGCAATATCCCTGATCTCTTTGCTGACTGCAGCAGCCAGTTCGCCCAGCGTTAGAATATCTTCGCCAGAAATTTCGATATTGATGGGGGGACCGGTGGGCGGTCCTTCTTCTTCCTTTTCGACCTGAACTTCAGCCCCTTGGATGATCTTTAAGACTCGCTGCCGCACTTCATTGACGATTTCAGATGACGGGCGGGAGCGGTCGTGGAAGTCTTTAAAGTCCAGTACCACCCGGCTGATGTGCGATCCGGTGCCGCCCTGGGAGAATGGGTCCCCGCCAACGGCCCCGATGTCGGAAATCACGTAACGGATATCTTCGTATTCGGAAACAATCTTTTCGGCCTGAATTACCAGCTTATCGGATGTATCGAGATTGGTGCCTTCCGGTGCTTTGATGTTGACATAGGCGCGTTTGGGCTCGGTTTCCGGAAAAAATTCCGTGCCCTTGCCGAACATGCTAAATGCCGTTACAGCCGCAACAAGCATCCCGAAACTGGACAAGACCACCGGCCAGCGGCGGTGCAGACACCATTTTAGAAGAAACAGATAAAACCGCTTTATGATCGGTTTTTTGGGGTGTGGATTGCCGATTGATTTGACCGGCCTGACTTTCTGGTAGCGGGCGGAAAGGACCGGATTGATGATCAACGCCACAAAAAGCGAAGCACTCAAGGCCATGATGAGTGTCATCGGCAGATAGCCCATGAATTCACCCATGATACCTGGCCAGAACATCATGGGAGAAAAGGCACCCAGGGTGGTCAAGGTCGACGTGATCACCGGCCAGGCGACCTGATCGGTACCAATGCGGGCGGCATCCTGCCGTGATTTGCCCTGCTGCATGTGCCGGTATATATTTTCTACAATCACGATACCGTTGTCTACCAGCATGCCGAGGGCCAGAATCAGCGAAAAAAGGACCACCATGTTCAAGGTCACATCAAAGCCGGTCAGGAGAGCAAAGGTAATAAACATGGAGTAGGGAATTGCCAGGGCCACAAAAATAGCCGATTGACCTCCGATAAAAATTAAAATAACACACAGCACCAGAATCAGTCCGGTAATAATATTGTTTTCCAGATCGGCCACCATGAGCCGCACATCGTTGGACATGTCGGCAGTCAGATCGATCTTCAGGGTTTGCGGGAGTTGGGGGCGCATGTCGTTGACAATGCGTTTGACGTCATCAGTCACCCGCACGATGTTTTCACCGCTGCGCTTTGATACGGCGATCGTAACACTCTTTTCCCGGTTGATCCGGCTGCGGGTCAAGGGGTCCTTGGCGGAATCCTTGATGGTAGCGATATCCCGCAGGTATACCGGTTTGCCGTCCCGCACAAATGCCACAATCGAATAAATTTCCGACGGGTGCTTGAAATCCTCCGGAACCCGTACCAGATATTTGGCTTCTCCAATGTCCATGCTGCCGCCGGGCATGTTTACATTGCTGCGAGTCACGGAGTTGACAATACTGGAAAAAGGCACATTGTAAGCACCAACCCGGTCCAGATCGAATTCCACATGGATTTCCCGCTCCAGACCGCCGGTGATGCGGGCTTCTAAAACACCGGTGATAGACTCGATTCGATCCTGCAAATCCTCGGCCAGATTCTGCAGTCGCCGCAGACTGAAAGGCCCCGAAAGGACCACCCTGATGACCGGCATATCTGAAAAATTGACCTCCTCAATGGTCGGATCATCGGGAAGATCGGCCGGCAAATCGTTTTTGGCCTGATCCACCTTGTCCCTGACCTTCTGCACAGCGTCATCCAAGTCTACCTTGGGCAAAAACTTGATGGCCACCGTCGACAGGCCCTCGGCCGAGGTGGAACGGATCTCTTCGACATTATCGATGCCCTTGAGTTTGCGTTCGATCGGGATGGTGATCAGCTGCTCCATGTCTTCAGGCGCCACCCCTTCATAAGTGGTAGTGACAAATACATAGGGAATGGTGATGTCCGGAAAGGATTCCCGTGGCAGGGTGGCATAACAGTATATGCCGGCGATGACGATGATAACCAGCAGGGCCAGTACCGTTACCTGTCGTTTTAGTGCCGCCTGATTTAGAATCATTTAACTGTCACCTTCATGCCGTCTTCAACTTCCGTGTGCCCCTTGACAATCAGGTGATCGCCGACTTCAAGCCCGCTGGTAATCTGCACCCGGTCGCCTTCAATCACACCGATGGATATGGTGCGCGACTCGGCAATGCCGTATTTTTCTATAAACACCATCCGTTCCCCGCCTTTGTCAACGATGGCAAACAGGGGTACTGTAACCGCATCGGGAATAGTCTGGCGGACAAAGGCGACCCGACCAATCATCCCCGGCCGGATATCGTGTTCGGGATTATCGATGACCGATCGTACCAGGAAGGTTTTGGTGGCCGCATCCGCTTTAAAAGAAACAAAATCGATGGTTCCGATTAGGGGGCGTTCCGCAAAGGCATCAATTTTGATCGGTGTCTTTTGACCCATTTCCACATAGCGGACATCGAGCTCTGGCACCCGCACGTTGATCTTGATCCTGTCAATATTGACAATATCCACAATCGGCTTACCGATATCTGCATATTCTCCTACATCAACATATAAATGGTTGATGATTCCGGTAATCGGTGATTTCGGAAAGCCATGATTATACCTGACTTTAATTTGCTCAAGATCGGTCAATGCCAGTTTAAGCTGGGTTTCGCTTTGATCGAGTTCCTCCTTGGCGATAATTTTGTTGGCATAAAGCCGCCGGCGTCTCTCGCATAAATGGTTGGCCAGATTGTAGGCCGCTTTGGCGTGTTCCAGGGCCGCTTTATGAGCAGAGACATCGATTTTGGCCAGCAGCTCATCCTTTTGCACGATTTGACCTTCGCGGGGCCCGATCCACTCGACACGGCCGGCAGCATTGGCCGCCACTTGGACATCTTCATAAGCCTCGGTTTCGCCGGGTAAAAAGACGACATCCCGGATGGATACCGGTGCCACAACAGATATCGTAACCGACGTCGCGGCAAGCCCACGTGAGCTGTTATCGGCAATGGCCATATTTTCCTGATCTTTACAGCCCATCATCACAAAAACGGCCAGCAGCACAGTCAATGTGGCCGGAACTATGGTATGAATATTTCTGTTCGTTTTCATTTATCACGTCTTTCCTTGGCCCAAGCCCTGAAAGGCAAGCCGCAGTAATCGTTCCGGACGTTGCGGGTCCGCTATTTCAGGCTGAATCTTCTCCATATTCAAACTAAAATCAATTAGGCTGAGCACCAAAAAGGCAACTTCATCTGCATCGGCTTTTTTGAGTTCTCCTGATGATAGGCCTTCAATACATATCCGTTTAACAGCCTCGAACATCTGACGGTGGAAATTTGGAAAATCGTATGCCGGGGCACCTTGAGGGGGGCCGTAAATGAGACCATGAATCATTGCGTATAGACCCTGGTGCTCCTGAATTTCTTCGTATATTCTTCGATAGAGGAAGTTAATTCG
>JASFFJ010000454.1:0-6574 GCA_050124355.1 Desulfobacterales bacterium
CGAATTTGCCGCCCAACTCATCTACAATCACAAAATCGGCGGTATGCCGGTCGTCAAGGACGGTCGGCTGACCGGGATTATAACGGCCACGGACATTCTACGTACTTTTATTGATATGATGGGCATCCTTTCCTCAACCTCCCGTATCGATGTGGTCATCGATGATCAGCCGGATAGCTTTAGAAAAGCGTTGCAGATTATCAACGAAACGGGCGCAGACATTATCAATGTCGGTAGGACGGCCCAACAGACAGGCCGGCAAATTTACTTTTTCAGACTGGGGGCTTGCGACACAGGGGTCATCAAAAAGACATTGGAAAAAGAGGGATATGAAGTCTTGGAGGCCATGGACTAAATGGGTAAACCCTGCGACTTTCGGGCGCATTAAGGTTTCAGGAGTCAGTGTTCAGATCTCAGCCATTAAAAAATTTCAATTTCCAAGCACCAAAATACAAAAAAATCTCAAATTCCAATATCCCAATCATTGAGTTGTTCTTTCTTCAGGATCATAGATAGATAGGTTTGGAATTTAAAATTTTGGTCATTGGAGTTTGTTTGATATTTGGTATTTGCATTTTGCAATTTATATTTTTGATGTAATTTCCTGCATATTAATAATGCAGCTCAAGTCAGACCTTTCGGGGCTAAACTACTGCGACTTCCCCGTAATCTTCCTGCAAACGATAGCCAAACCTAAAATTCCGGCGGCCCACAAGCAACTGTTAATGAACATGGGCAGGCCGATCCAGTTTCCCGGAAACCACTGTCTCGAATACCAGGACAAAGAAATAATCGGAAAATGCAGTATGCGGGTCACCGTGACAAGCGCCTTCAGCCCGATGGTCGATGTCGTTTGCGCCGCATTCAAGTTGCCTGCTACAGACATGGTAATCGGCAGAATCACGACACTTAGCCCGAAGTGAATCAATGCGATGAATAGGAAAATACCAAAGTTCTTCATATGCAGAAAATTTTAGGTTGCCAAAAGTCCTTGAAAGTCTCGGCCTGGAGTGATGGCCTCCGGCTCGTAGAGCCTACGGATCGGAGAGAGTATTGGAGCGTTGATAAAAAGGCATCAATCCCATTAGCCATTAATCCAATACTCCAATACCACGAATTTGATTGACATTGAAACCTCTCATAATAGGTTAACTTCTTTTGGTTATAGGTCTGTAAATAACTTATGGTAATCGACTCAGGCGTTGTGGGTTGGAAGTTGAAACTTCAAAAAATGGTTTTATCTCGAGCTGTTGACCGTTCGTTGACAATGAAATCGCTCCATTGAGATCGGTACGAAAGATGGCATATCCGTTGTCTTGATATTTTTTTAATATAAAGGGATGTGGCAATTTAAATCGGCTTCGACGACCGCAAGATATAACGACCACTTCTGGATTTACTTCCCCTAAAAACGATGTGCTGCTCGAGGAGCGACTACCATGATGCGGTGCAATAAGGACCGTGCTGTCTAATTTTCTCCCGGCCATGCCGACAAGCTCTTCTTCTGCCGCTGCCATGATATCTCCGGGAAAAAGAAAGGACCTGGTTCCCAATGATACCTTTACGACCAGTGAATTGTTATTCGTATTGCGCCAACTTTCCTTTTCTTTTCGCTTCAAATAGCCCTTGGGAGGATACAAAAAATCCAGTTTGACACCATTGATCCAAAGGCTTCGCGGCATATCAGCAAATGAAGGCAGAACAATCTTGTGGTTTGCGACAACATCCATAAAGATCTGGTAACCCAACGTATCGCGTGCTTCACTATTGGTCCATACATTTTTTACGTGAAAAAACTTGGCGATATAAATTAATCCATTAAGGTGATCGCTGTTTGGATGAGAGAGAATCAGGGTATCGACGGTTCGAATTTTCTTTTTCCACAGAAGCGGCGCAACAATCGCTGCGCCCACGTCAAAGGCCGCATTATCTGTGAACCCACCGCCGTCGATCAGCATGGTATAACCCTTGGGAAACTCTAACAAAGCGGCGCTGCCATGTCCGACATCGATAACCGTGACCCTGAGATCTGCACGGCCAAACCGCTGATACAACCAATAGCAGGTATCGCCGGCCAGCGTAAGCAGAACCAATACCAAGACGGCGATGGCCGGATTGCTTGGCATAATCCTTTTAAGCTGAAGCCGTTTTCTTATGTTCTTAAATTTTCCCAGGCCGGAATCGCCACCCGGAAGCGGCGTTTTCATATCGCGGGGAACGGACGATGGTGCAAGTCTTTTACTGCGATGGGACCATAGCGCTGCAAAGCGCGGGCGGTAATCCAAATTCAAAAGGGTCCAGCATAAGACATAATAGCATCCAATTTCAAGCGGGCTCGGTGTAAAGATTTTAATTGCAGCAAAGGGCAATTCAGCAAAAAATTGCACAACCTCCCATGCGACAGTCAGGACAGCGCTGCCTGCCTGAATGCACCAGACAGCCACGGTCGTGCTCAGCGGTAACACGAATAGCGCCAACAGACCCAGGGGGATCGTAACAAAACCAACCAATGGAACCACAATAAAGTTGGCAGCCAGCCCAACCAGGGATACCTGATTAAAGTAAGCAGCGACCAAGGGTAGACTGCCGCAAATAGCAAAAAGGGAGACCAGAAAAAAAGAAAACAGTTTTTTAACAAAACTGGAATACCACTGCTCTGTTTTAGGTAGTTCTGTTGTTGCCATTCGTTTTTGAATCCAACAACATCCGTAAATAATGGCAAATACTGCCGTGAAGGATAGCTGAAAAGATATGGAAAAAAGAGATGGTGGATCTACAATCAGAATCACCAGGGCCGCTAAACTCAGGGTATTTAAAGGGTCCTGTTCCCTTTCAAATAAAAAGGTCGATAAGAAGACCAAAACCATGATGACAGCGCGCTGGGTAGAGGGCGTATACCCCGCAACCATCCCATAACACATTACCGGCAGCAGGGTTACGATGGCCGCACCTTTACGTGTCCAGGCCCGCCACAGAAAAGGCTTGAATCGTGCCATCAACCATCGAAAAAAGCCAAAAGCCACAGTGGCCACAATGCCGATATGAAGACCTGAGATTGCCAGCAAATGACCCACTCCGGCCCGATTAAAGGCTTGTCTGGTTTCTGGCAACAATTGGGTTCGATCTCCGATAATAAGGGCTTTAAAAACCCTTTGAACCCTGGTATAGCCGGAGCCATCGATCAGACCGGCAAATCTGCTGCGGGCTTTCTCCATGATTTTAAGGGTTCCCCCGGCCGGATACTTTTTGATAACAACCAGTGTATCCCCCTTAAGGTATGCGGTCGCCCAAATGCCTTTAAACGCCAGATACCTCTTGTAATCAAATCCGCCGGGATTTTTAAAATTTGTGGGGGATCTGATCCGACTGTTGAACCGGACCTCGTCTCCAACGGAAAGATCCGGGACATCACCGACAGCCGTTACGCGCAGCGTCCCGCTGACAGCGTGTATTTGAACATCATCACCAAGGGAAGTCGTCTGCAAATGAAATCGTGTACGATGATTGATTTTCTGTGGTGCGTTGGCGATTCGCCCGGTGATATCCCATCGATGGGTATCCGAGTATTGAAGGACATGATTGGCGGGCAATCTGGGGGAGACCCAGGGTTGGATGGATAGATATCCCAGAAGCACAAAAAGTAAAATTGGAAGGAACCATGCATTTTTTTTTCGAACAATTTGTCGCAAACAGAAACCGGCGCAAACGACCGTAGCAGCCATTGCCCAAATCTCGTATCCTGCGAAATCAGACCCGATCAGGATTCCGCATATTAGGGAAATCAAAAGCGGAATTGCAGGACGAAAATAAATACTGTCGTTCATGGTAAATCCAGACCTCATTATTCATCAAAAAGAGCTGACCGTAGATCTTTGTAGACCACGGATTTGCCAACAAATTGGACAATTTGGTCGGTCCGGGTTCAAAAGTTCAGAGTTCCCGGTTAAGGGTAATCTCTGCGCGTCTTTTCCCTTCAAAAATAATTTGTTTTGGGTAATGTGACGGAGACATCAACCATTGAACCGTAAACCTTTGAACCTATCGCCGGGATGCAGACAGAGCCTTTTGTCCAAAATATACCCCCATAACCTCGTAATATTTTTGAGGTCTGAATTAACGCTCACGAACGCGTTTATTTGACCCTTTGAATGGCGGCGTTCAGGGCTGAAAATTTTTTTTCGATGGCTTGGTATCCGCGGTCCAGATGATAGACACGGTTGACTACGGTTTTACCATGGGCTACCAGACCCGCAAGAATCAGGGATGCACTCGCCCTTAGATCGGTTGCCATCACCTGGGCGGCGGACAAGTGAGGCACACCTTTGACGATGGCGATATTTCCGGACACTTGAATGTCCGCCCCCATTCGTCTTAATTCGCTGACGTGGATAAATCGATTTTCAAAAATGGTTTCGGATATGGTGCTGGTGCTGTCTGCGACACTCATCAAGACCATAAACTGGGCCTGCATATCCGTCGGAAATCCCGGATAAGGCTGAGTCTTTATGTCGACGCTAGTAATATCTCGACGGCCCTTTACATGAATGCGTTTATCGCCAATCTCAATTTCAGCGCCGGCAAGCCGCAACTTGTCAATCAATGCCCCGACATGATCCGGTTCGCAGTTTAACAACGTCACCGCCCCACGGGTCACAACAGCGGCCATCATAAAGGTTCCCGCTTCGATACGATCCGGCATGATGGTTGCTGCGACCGGATGGAGTGCCGCGACCCCATTTATCGTAATGATGGATGTTCCGGCCCCCTCGATATCGGCTCCCATTTTAATTAAATGATCCGCCAGAGCCTCAACTTCCGGTTCTCGGGCAGCATTTCGCAGCACGGTGGTCCCTTCTGCCAGAACGGCCGCCATCATCAGATTCTCAGTGCCTGTTACGGTAACGACATCAAAATAAATCTCCGCACCTTTCAAGCAACTGGCGGTTGCCTCCACGTAACCGTGCTTCAAATCGATGGAGGCACCCAACGCTGCCAGACCTTTTAGGTGCAAGTTAATCGGACGCGCACCAATGGCACAGCCGCCCGGCAGCGATACTCTGGCCCTACCCAGTCTAGCCACCAAGGGACCAAGGACCAAAACAGAGGCTCTCATTTTCCGCACCAAATCATAGGGCGCTTCGAATTGGGTCAGATCGCGGGCAGAGATGCGAACCGTGTCCTCACAAGTTTCGACCTGTGCGCCGAGATGAGATAACAGCAAAGATGTGCTTTTGATATCCATTAAATCCGGTACATTCGTGAACGTACTGGTGCCGTCTGCCAGAAGCGAGGAGATCAGCATCGGCAAGGCCGCATTTTTAGCCCCGCTGATTTTCACCTCTCCGGCCAAAGGACGGCCTCCTTCGACGATAATTTTATCCATATCAGCCTCTTTTTTTTATAATCCGAACCGGATAGACCGGAAAATGGCCCTAAAGTCTCAAAGACACAAGGCAAAACTGGTTGTTAAAATTCAGCATTTTGTTTTTGTGTTTAGACAGCCAAAATGCTTTGCCAAAAAATACACAAAAAAAGCGCTTCCCCCGAAACAATGCCGGATGAAGCGCTTTTTGCGGTTGACGGTTCTCGGCGTCTAATGATGACTGGCGCCATTTTTTTTTGACATATCAAAAACAGCTTTGATCACGCAGTAGGTTACCCCCAGTCCCATGATGGACAGTGCAAACCACAACCCGCCCATAAACAACAGATGTCCTGCATCCCAAATCCATTCGAAATTAAATGGAAACATGGTTATCCTCCACTATATCGTTTCAACCAGTAAACTATTCAACGGTCCTCATATGAAACAACATGGAATGACGAATGATGATTGACAAATTGTGGATGTCACTCTTGTTCTTCGTAGCCAATTTGCCGGAGTAGGTTCGCTCCGCTCTTTTTAACCGTAAAAATGGATAGTATTCCATAATTCGGTCTGCCTCAGGCGGATCAATCGACATTCGACATTCCTTTAGGCTTCCGCCGGCGCCAACTCTCCTTCGGCGATTTCAGGCGATTCTATGGTCTCCGGCGAGGCGACATCATCGGCCGCGGTATCGACCGGATTTAATTCCCGCTCCTGGGGAAATATCGGCAGGTAGCGATAAGAGATCGATATACAAATGATACCCAACGCCACGGGTAAAATGGTCGTGGCAACCTCCTGCCAACTCGGGAAATACAGGTTCCAGGTTTCAAAAGAAAGCACCGGAACCGCCAGCACCTGCAGGACCATCACCCAGCGATTCAGGCTGACACCCACCACCGCCAAAACGATGGCAAGCCACAAGGTCGCCTGGGTTTTCCGTCCGCGGTCGCTAATTAGAATAGCCGCCGGTATGATCCCGCAAATCCCGATTTCCGCGATCAATATCCATAATCCATAAGCGGAACCCGGGTTGTTGGCATAAAAATCCATAAACGAAAACCCCTTGGAAGGGGCCGTCACCGTTGCCCAGTAAATCGTATCGATAATCTTCGCAATGATATAGGTGCCAATCATCCACCCGGAAATTTTAGCCAGCAGCTCGATGACATTATCCTTGACCAGTTTTTTACGGGTCAGTTTTTC
>JASFFJ010000455.1:0-6542 GCA_050124355.1 Desulfobacterales bacterium
AATATTAGAAAATAGTTATTTTTGTTATTGAAATTAATATATAAATGATAGGTTTATGGTATAAACTGTTTAGTTTCCATCCACAAATGGTCTTTTATGGACGATCACTGCTAACCTGTAAATTCTCAAACTATACTATGGTAGCGTCGAATCCCAAGGTTGTGGAAGGTGTTAAGCGGAGGGGAGGGGTACCTTGCGATTTGGATATATATTTAGCTATATTAATGAGTTAGAAAATAAAAGTGAGAGAAAAAAATAGAAGATAATACCGAAGTCGGAGGATATTCCATTGCATACCGTGAAAAATTCGAGTCTTGGTGAGCGTAAAGCCGTCCAGAACAAATCTGCAAATACGATGTATTAGAAGGGGAATCCGGTCGTCAATCCCATGCCGAAGTAGCCGTCTCCGAATGTTACATCCAGTCCGCCGCCACGAAGGTCGAACAATCCTAAAATGGGGTATTTTTCTTTGCTGCTCAGGGCAATCCCGAATTTATAGAGTCTTTGGATGTTTTTGTTGTCTTTTTCAACCCTTTCAAAATTCAGGTCGTTCACAAACTGGGTATAAACGAAATAGAGATTCAAATCGGACTTGCGATCCAACACAGTGATGTTTGTCGGCCAGCGGGTGTTGAGACCGATGTCAATCATGGAAAACCCACTGTCGCTGCCGCCTCCGGACTGGCTTTGATCTGCCCATGTGAATGCGGTGCCGAAGTCCAGTTCACTGTTTTTAATTTCAAACGTTGCCAGGCTTTTAATGCCGACGCCATAGATCCAGGCGATATCACTTCCTGAAAAGTCTTTGCCGAAGCCGAATTGCCCGAAGGGCTTTAGCCACCAATTGTCTAACACCGGATAATTTAACCGCAATCCCGGAACAATTGTTACCGTTCCGACATTCCCATCCTCGTCATCATGTAAACCAATGGTTGCCGGTAACAATACCTCCAATCCCCATTTTTCACTGTCAGCCTCGCGCAGCGTATATGAAAACGGTCCCCGCAATATGTAAACCGTACGATCGCCGACTTTGTAGAAACCACTACCGATCCAATTAGAATAAGCGTAGTTAATGACATCTTCCGGCTCGTCGACGGCCCTAGCAGGATTGACCCCACAACAGCATCCTGCCAGTATTATGGCAATAATGAGATATTTGTGCGCATTCATGCCTGTATCCTGTTAGCCTCGCTAATAATCTTAAAACTCGGCTGGAAAACGTCGTTAATCGTTATTCCAGCCATCCCTGATTCGGTGATGGTATTGTCTTGAGACACGCTAATATCAAATAATTTCCATAATCTCTTGCGGGAATTGTCCCAGTTGCTCCAATCCATTATCGGTTACGACATGGGTATTTTCGATACCCACGACACCCTTGCCCGGAAAGACCAGTTTCGGTTCCAGGGCGACGGTCATACCGGCCTGCAATTCTAGCTGCTGTCCGGCCGCCAGAAAAGGAAATTCATCCACCTCCAGTCCGATGCCATGGCCGACGAAACGGATGCGATCAGGACCGACACCCATGAAATGGTCTGCATAACCAAGTAATTTGGATTTTTCAAGGGCTCGCTGATAGATTTCACCGGATTTGACACCGGGTTTGGCCAGTTTTTTTATCATCTGCTCAATTTCCAGCATGGCGGCATGGGCGTCCATCAATTCTTCCGGCAGGGATCCCAGAGAAAAAATACGGGCATGATCCGAGAGATAGCCGTTATAGGCAAAGACATAGTCAACCAGAACCGGTTCATGACGTTGAATGGTCTTAAAGCTTGGACCCTGGGCCACGGCCGGACTGGCACCGGTTCCACCGGTCGGAGAAGAGAGAAAACTGGGTACGGCGCCCGTAGGGCCCGACATCAAGTGCCCGTAAAACATTTCACTTCCCCAAAGGCGCATCCTCACGACTCCCTGGTGCCCCAGTTTTCTGGCCTGAGCCTCTATTTTGCCCGCAAGCTCTAACTCGGTCATTCCCTCGTGCAGGATCTTTGGTACCCAACCGGCGACCTGGTCCGATAACTCGGCAGCCCGGCGCATCATGTCAATTTCGTAAGGAGACTTAACTGCCCGAATCATGCGTATTGCCTGGGAGATATCGACGACCTCTGGATTTCCAAAAATACCCTGATAACTGAAAAACAAATTGGTTGGCAAAACGTCGAGCTCCAGCCCAAGGGTAGCGGGCAGGGCATGTCCGTTCGTTTTTAAAATAGTGGGAATGTCTGAGGAACGGCCCAAGTGTATGATTTTTTCTATGGATGATTCTGCGCAGGCACGATCGTAACTTTTGCGCACCATTAATATTGGATCACCATGGGCCGGCACATATAGGTGGGCCTGTTGAATGGTTCCGGTGAAATAAAATAAATCGACCCGTTGTAAAATCAATGCACCTTCAATGTTATTTTTTCGAAGATATATTTGAAGATTGTAAACTCTTTGCTCAAGTTCTACTTTAGGTGTGTTTAATTCTGCTGGGTACACGTTGTGATGATCCTTTCAAAGCGCTCAGGGGTTCAAAGGTTCAGGGGTTCAAGGTTCAGGGGGTCAAGGTTCAGGGTTCAAAGGTTCATGGGTTTAAAGTTCCATTTTCGTCAGCGCGCCAGCATCGAACCCAATGATTTTCGCCGACGTTCATGAACGCCTGTCCGATGTCCCGGCAGCGGGCTTCATTCAACGGGCATTTTTGTTGGAAACTGCAGCCGGTAGTTTCTTTTAAATTTTCCGGCATCTCCGTTTCTATTCCAATCCCGGCACAGGGTTCATCTATGGCGGTATCGGGTGCGGCTGAAAGCAGCAACTGCGTATAAGGATGAAGCGGGCGTTCGAAAATGTCATCCGCCGGCGCATATTCCATTATATGACCCCGGTACATGACGGCAACATCGCTGCAAAGATAGCCCACCACGTTCAGATCGTGTGAGATAAACAGATAGCTCAAATCCAGTTCGTCTTGCAAGTCTTTTAAAAGGTTTATTATCTGAGCCTGGATGGAAACATCCAGGGCCGAGACCGGCTCATCGCAAACGATCAACGCCGGTTCTACGCTCAGTGCACGCGCGATGCCGATGCGTTGACGTTGGCCCCCGCTGAATTCGTGGGGGTAGCGGTCCATGGTTGCCGGGGACATACCCACCACTTTCAGCAGTTGTTCAAGACGGTTTTTTTGATCCGGACCGGGAAAGACACCTGCTACTTTCAGCCCTTCGGCAATGGTTTGACCGACCGTCATCCTGGGATTCAGTGAACCGTAGGGATCCTGAAAAATAATCTGAATTTCCTGTCGCAGGGGCTTGATTTCCGTTTCAGACAGAGGTATCAAATCCCGGCCGTTGAATAAAATTCTACCGTCATCCGCATCCAGCAATTTGAGAATCAACCGGGCTACGGTGGTTTTGCCGCATCCGCTTTCTCCCACCAATCCGAGCGTCTTGCCTTTTTCGATTCGGAAGGATACATCTTCAACGGCCTTCACCCAGCCGGCAATTCGTTGGAAAAATCCCCTGCGGATCGGAAAATATTTTTTCAATCCTTCAACCTGTAGGATTGTGGCGTTATGATCACTAATCTGATTCATATGTCAGCATTATTAGTCTGGGTTCTCCAGAACAACGTCAACAAAAAATTCCAAAAGACAAATCCCAAATAGCAAATAACCTCCAATGATCCAAATTCAAAATTTCAAATGTTGTTTGATGAGTTGTTAATTTGATATTTTGTTATAATACATAAATTTTGCTGCTCAAGTATGCCTTTCGAATCAAACAATCGTGCCCGCTAGGGAGGTGAAGACGGGTATTGGTAGTTGGCATATTGTGATTTGAGATTTAATTGTAATTTGGTGCTTGTAATTTGTAATTTCAGATATCGTTGGATTTTAAAATTATGACTATAAGTTTACTTAATCAACCATTCAACCAGTAAACTATTCAACGAGGTTTGAATTTAATCTATTTCAGTTGGTTACGATCTGTGCTTCCCCTCAATCCAACTGCACATCCCTCGTATCTTCATCGAACAATACCGGGCAACGCGACAGATGTCCGTCTCCATAGTCACACATGCCGGGAAAATTTTGCCGGCAGGTGTCAACGGCATGGGGACAGCGGGGATGAAAGGGACAGCCCCGGGGCTTGTAAGCCGCGTTGGGGACGGTACCGGCAATGCTGTATAATCGTTTGCCACGTTTGGAACGATGGGGAACGGATGCCATAAGTGCCTGGGTGTAAGGGTGTCGGGGATTCTCAAAGATAGCATTTTTGGTTCCCTGCTCGACAATCGTTCCGGCATACATGACGCAGACGCGATCTGCGGTTTTGCCGACGACACCCAGATCGTGGGTGATATACAGAACCGACATCGACCGTTTCCTTTGCAGTGAATTAAATAACCGCAGAATCTGGGCTTGGACTGTCACATCGAGCGCGGTGGTGGGTTCGTCGGCAATCACCAATGCCGGGTCGCACGCCAACGCCATGGCAATCATAACCCGTTGGCGCTGCCCACCGCTTAGCTGGTGGGGGTAGTCGTTGATGCGCTCCTCGGCGGATGCGATGCCAACGTCCCGCAACAAACGGATGCAGCGTGATTGCAATTCATCATTGGCCACGTTTTCGTGAATTCGAATGGCTTCCCCAATCTGGTCGCCGATGGTAAACACCGGATTTAACGAGGTCAGAGGCTCCTGAAAAACCATTGCAATGTGGTTGCCCCGGATGGCTTGCAGTTGATCTTCGTTAATTTCAAGCAGGTTTCGACCATTAAACGAAATGCTGCCACCGGCGATTTCTCCGGGAGGTATGGGAATCAAGCCCAGGATGCTCAGGGCCGTTACGGTTTTACCACAGCCGGATTCCCCCACCAGGCACACGGTTTCTTGATGACCGACCTCGAAACTGACACCATCCACCGCCCGGGCCAACTCATCGTCGCTGCGAAAGTAAACCTTTAGGTCTCTTACCGAGAGCAGTATGTCATTTTTGTTAATCATATTGTTGATATATTTGGCACTAAGATACCAATCCCATTGAAGATTGAAGATTGAAGACTGAAGATTTGTGGATGTCGCTCTCCCACCGGGGCGTAGGTCTTATGTCCTATGGGCCGGAGGCCGAGGCGCAGGCGCTACAACCCCTACGAGCCGGAGGCTTCGCTCTGCCATTTTTATGATCTTTCTTTAGTAATCGATCCCGCCGAAGGCGGACCTCAAATATTCAATATTCAATCGACAATCTTCAATATCATTGCCTTTCCCTCAGCTTGGGATTCATAACATCCCTCAATCCCTCGCCAAACAGGTTGAAGGAAAGCACCACGATCAGGATGGCAAACCCCGGTACAAACGTCAGCCAGGGCGCATCAAAGATAAACCTTCGGCCGTCTGAAAGAATGTTGCCCCAGGTTGCATGGGGCGGCGGTACGCCGAATCCGAGAAAACTCAAGCCCGCTTCGGTCAATATGGCCGTTGCAATACCGATGGTAGCCGATACCAGAACCGGTGCAATGGCATTGGGCATCATGTGCCGGAATATGATGCGCAAATTGCTCAGACCCAGTGCCTTTGCGGCAGCCACGAAATCCTGTTCTCTCAGGGAGAGAAATTCGGCCCGTACAAAACGGGTGGCCCCCATCCAACTGGTCAGTCCGATAACGATCATGATATTGTAGATGCTGGCCGGCAGCAAGGCCACCACCGTCAGAATCAGAAAAAAACTCGGGAAACACAGCATAACGTCTACAAACCGCATAATCAGGGTATCCACGGAAAGGGTGTCTTTTTGCAGCATGCGCGTCCAGATCGTCTGTTGCTTTTTGGGGGGTACTTTTTTTCTGATACGGTATATGACAAACCCAGCGGTGATAAGAATGATGGTGGCCCCGGCATAGGCAATGTGAGTTGCCAGCAGCACCATGCCGGTCATCAGGAAAAGGATTCCCAGCAGATGATCCACCCGGATGTGTCGCTGGCCGAAATAGCCCGCAATTCCTCCCAAAAATATACCGATGACCACGGATATGCCAACCGCCACAAACCCCACTGTCAGTGACACCCAGGCGCCCTGAAGCATCCTGGCAAAAACATCCCGCCCCAAATCATCGGTCCCCAAAAGATAGATCCCCAGGACCGGGATTTCGTTTGGCTGCAAAGTTTCCAAATCCGGTTTGGCAAGCGGCGGTTGGAGTTTTTCCTGCAGTCGTATCAGGGCGGGATTCAAAACCGGATTGGCTCCGGAAGTTAAAGCGAGGCCGGTCAGGGCCGTAACGAAAAAAAGAACAAACAAAACCAACCCCATAATGGCAAGTTTGTTTTTTTTAAGCAGCAGCCAGAACTCCTGCCGCCGGCTGCGTTTCGGTGACAGGGGTTCGTAGAGTTGGGTATCTGCCGTATCTGTTTGTTCAATGAATTCCATAGTCGGCTTTTTGTCTGCTTGTTGTCGGATATTGTTTAAGGTTTCAGGTTTCGGGTGTCAGGTGTCAGTATCTAATTTCTCCTTTCCCTGACACCCGAAACCCGACACCTGAAACCTATATAAATT
>JASFFJ010000456.1:0-6526 GCA_050124355.1 Desulfobacterales bacterium
TGCTTGACCATCGGATAACCGGTGTAATTGTGAGACAGGGCAAAGACGATGCCGGAATTCTTGACAATATCAACCAGGTCTTTTGCTTCCTGCAAGGAGTAAGTCATGGGTTTGTCACAGATGACGTTAATCCCGGCTTCGGCAAAGCCTTTTGCAATCGGAAAATGCATGAAATTCGGGGTGACAATGGAGACGAAATCAATGCGGTCGCTTTCCGGCAGGTTCGATTCCTTATCAACCATCTCCTGCCAGGTACCATAGGACCTATCTTCACTGATCAAGAGGTCCCGGGCGGATGCCTTTGCTTTTTCAGGATCTGAAGACAGCGCGCCGGCGATGAATTCAATTTTTCCGTCCATTAAAGCGGCCTTGCGATGCACAGCACCGATAAAAGCGTCCCGGCCGCCACCGACCATTCCCATTTTTAATTTCCTATCGAGTTCCATCGCTCTCTCCTTTCGAAAACATTCACAGGCTCATAATTCACTGTTCACCCTACCGTTGCAACATTGGGGTTCAGCTTGTTTCAAATACCTTAAAGCATCGGCTTCATAGCGTCGTTTAACTTCAGATACTGCCGATAAATTTCGGCATAACGGGCTGCCCTGGAAGCATCGGGCACGGCCCGGGTGGCTTCATCCAGCGCAATATAGCGATTCGTCAGCTCAGCCAGTGAAAGGGCGCCTGCTTTTTGATTGATATAACACCACATCGCCTGTAACGCAGCCCCCACCGCGCCGGCTTCCGATGATTGCGGGCAAACCACCGGACAATCAAACACATCCGCAACCATCTGGCGCCAGAGGGAACTTTTCGCGCCCCCGCCTACCAGACGGATGTCGGCTGGATTTATTCCTTGTTGCCTTAAGACGTTAAGGCCATAGCGCAATCCCAGGGTCGCGCCCTCCATTGATGCACGGGCAAGATTCGCCGGTGTATAGTTTGTGCTGGTCAGGCCGAAGAAAACGGCTTTTGCATTCGGCAGGGCCGGCGTTCTTTCGCCGTTGAAATAGGGGAGCAGAAGGATACCCCCGGCACCTGGTGCTGCAGCGGATGCCAAATCGTTCAGTTCGGCCACGCTCAGGTCCAACAATTCTCTGGTAAGCTCTGTTGAAACAGTAACATTCATGGTGCACACTAGCGGCAGCCAACCGCCGCTGCTGGAACAAAAGGCAGCCAACTCGCCGTTCGGATCGATTACCGGTTGATCGCTGAAGGAATAGATGGTGCCGGAGGTTCCCAAGCTGGTGGTCACAACGCCGGGCAACACGTTGCCGGTACCGATGGCAGCCATCATATTGTCGCCCCCGCCCGAAGATACCAGCACCTCGGGATGAAGTTGAAATTGTTCGGCAATTTCCGATCTGATGGTTCCGACCGGCTCGTCGGAGGCAATAAGATCCGGCAAACAATCTTGCAGCCTGCCAGTGTCATCGATGGCATTGATCAGGGTGTTCGACCAGGTGCGGTTTTTGACATCGAAATAGGCGGTACCGGAAGCGTCGCCGTATTCGGTTTTTCTCTGTCCTGTCAACCAGAAGTTGATGTAATCGTGGGGCAATAAAACCGTTGCCAGCCGCTCATAGTTTTGTGGTTCGTTCTGCTTCAACCAGAGAATTTTAGATGCGGTAAACCCGGCGGCAACTGAGTTTCCGATCAATTCGATGACTTTTGCCGGGCTTCCGATTTGATTGGTGATCTGATCACATTGCGGTGCGGTCTCCGTGTCACACCACAATTTGGCCGGCCGGATCACGTCACCGCGGGCGTCAAGGGGGACCATGCCGTGCTGCTGGCCGGAGACGCCAATGGCGCAAATCATATCCCTGGAAACATTGCTGTTATTCAGCAATTGGCCGATGACATTGGAACAGGCCTCAATCCACCACTCGGGTTTCTGCTCCCGCCGCCCACCGATATTTTCAATGAGCTGATGGTCTGTGTAGGCTTCGGCCTGAATTCGACCGTCATCTCTGCTGAAAACTACGCCTTTTGTGCCCTGGGTACCGCTGTCGATACCGATAAACAATTGGTCAGACATCGCTATACCTCCGCTATTTTATAAGGCTAAAGCCCTCATCAAGCCAACCGGTTATACCACCAATCATCTTTTTCACCGGCCTTCCAAGTCTGGCTAAGCGAATGGCCGCTTTCTCAGTCGCATTGCAGTGTGGACCGGCACAATAAACCACAAACATAGTATCCGGCGGATATGCTTCGAGACTTTTTTCGTTGATGCGGGCATGGGGCAGACTTATTGCACCTTCTATATGGCCGCCATTGTAGAGCGCCTCGCCACGGACGTCAAGGAGCACAAAATCCTTGCGATCATTTACGATAGCATGATGCACATCCCAGCAATCTGTTTCAAATTCAAGCAGACTTTCAAAATGCGCTAATGCCCGTGAGGACTTCGCTGCCGGGGGCCTACTGACCAATGAGCTCATCGTATCACCTGTGATATAAATAATTACTCATCCATAATGATTTTGCCAACCAGATTATCGACAATAACCGGGCTATCGAAATATGTTACCGATGGCTTCGTGCCATACTTTTGCAGAATAAACGTTTTCCAGTCATCGGTATAAAGCTGCTCGGCAGCTTCGCGTGATTTCCAGAGGTATACGCCGCCAGCCGTTGCCCCATCTTCTGAAAGCAGGTAATACTTGCGAATTAAGCCTGTTACTTCCCGATATTTCGGTGCGGTCCCCGCAAAGACGTCTTTTGCCTTATCTTTGGCCATCGGTTCTGGGAGTTTGATTTGAACCAGTGCAGTGATCATTTTTGTTTGTTCCTTTTTCCAGAATTTGTATTTATAAACTATTTCCAGATTATAGAGAAAATGAAAAAAGAAGTATGAAACTATTAGTTATATAAATCGTGGGAGTATCCAATTTTCTTTATGTATACATCGCTTTCTAACTTCGGACCCGTTTAAGCAAAAAACGATCAATTTAGAATTAATGATGATCTTAAATATACACTGAGGCTGATCTTCGTGTATAATCATGACATTACAAATATATCCTACCTGTGGCAAGCTTAATCTTTATAGACATATTAAAATAGCGGCTATTATCCATTGAAAATTACAATACGGTAATATATGCGCAAATTAACCAATAACAAATAACGGATAACTCCCAATTGGATGTAAACTCAATTGGGGGTGTCATCATCAAGGAGAATAGCATATGATGCCGGAACAAATTTTCAAAGATCAGGTCGCCATCGTAACCGGTGCTGGAGAAGGCATTGGCCTGGAGATCGCACGCCGGCTGGCGTTACAGGGTGCCTCCGTATTACTAAATGATATCAAGTCAACGCTTGCAAAGCAGGCGGCTCAAGATATTTGCGATGAAGGCGGCACCTGCGTGGGGGTGGGGGGAGATATCGCCGATGTTGAGGTCATCCGTGAACTGGTCACCCGGGCGGTCTCCGATTTCGGTCGGCTAACTATCGCGATTGCCAATGCCGGCCTGTCGCTGTGGAATGATTTTTTTGACTTTAAACCAGAAGATTTTCACCGTATTTTGGCGGTAAATTTGGGGGGATCATTTTTTCTGGCCCAGGCGGCTGCCCGCCAGATGCGACGACAAGGAACCGGCGGACGCATTTTGTTTATGTCATCGGTGGTTGGAAATCAGGCTGTTGCCGAATCATCGGTCTATGCCATGACCAAAAAAGGCCTGGAAATGCTGGCCCGCAGTCTGGTGTCTGAAGTGTCCGCCCACGGCATTACCGTGAATGTGATTGCGCCGGGGGCCACCGTCACACCGCGCACCGTGGCAACCGTACCCGATTACGAACCAATCTGGTCCCAGGTGACGCCCACCGGACGTCCGGCGTATCCGAAAGATATTGCCAATGCCGCGCTCTTTTTTCTTTCCCCGGCCTCCGGTCACATCACCGGTCAAACCCTGATTGTTGACGGAGGTTGGTCGACCACGAGTCTCGAGCCACAATCGGAATTTGTGGATAAAACTAAATGACAAAATGCCGGAGACCAAAACATAAGGTCTTTATGCCACTGAAGGTTATTTCGATTCTGCAAGTCAGCTTTGCATCGACTATCACAAATGCTCCCAATGAGCGAGGCTTTCTAAACGGCCCCCCTGTTAGGGAATCCTTGAGACTAGCCCTTATCACAGAATTGAATAAAGCTGTGATCTACAATTGCTATCCAAAAAATGCTTCAGTTGCTTTGGCAGAGTTCCTTAAGCCGTTCTGCCAATTTTTTATAGGGATCGAAGCCCAAAAGGGCGGCGGCTTTGGGATGATAGGTGGAAACCGGATTGATATCAAAAAAACATGCTGCTGATTCTCCTTTGGGAATCAGATACTCGACGCTGCCTACAACCATGTTGGCAAGCCTGCAGATCTTCGCCAAAGCCGCCCGCAGCTTCGTTTCTGGTGCAGGATCTAAAGAGACCGGATCGTCAGGGATTCCAGGACCGGAGAAACTGCCAGCATTTCCTAAACAGTAGTTGAAGCTATGCGGCTTGATAGGCACTCTGGCTCTGTAAAGTACTTCACCATCCAGCATCTCCACCCGATAAATAACGTCATCCCGGGGTATATATCTTTGCTGCCAAACGGCCACACCATCGGCTGCAAAAGCCGCCGCCAGAATCGATTTGGGCACATCCTGGTCGGGAGACTCAGGCGTCCAGACACCCGCACCAAAGCCACCCACATTTGATTTCAGCAGACCATCCGGCATTTGTTCTCGAGCCTTGGTGAGCATGTCTTTGTCATGCAACACTAAGGTTTTGGGGCTCATTACGCCGGCGCGCTCAAAAACCAACGCCTGGAGAGCCTTGCTGGAACCCACATGATGACAGTGGCGGTTGTTGATGATGTGTTTGTCTTGCAATTGGAGGGCCGACAGCAGGTCTCTGACCAGGGTGACGATCCCCGGGGAACCCTTGGCGGCGCGGATGGCGACGCGATTAAAAATCACTTTAGGATAGGCGTGTCCGTCGAATTCGGTGAACGGCGGATGGGGAAAGGGGATGAGGAGGCTTGGGACACCGGCCGCGTCCATTGCCCGCGCCAAGGGCTGGACCCAATTGATGTTATCGCTCAAAAGACCAATAGGCTGTTGCATAATGAGTTCCTTAAGTTCTGACTGATTTTAAAAAAAGAAAAATTGATAAAAATAGGAATTTTATGTCAGTAATTGTTAGGTCTAAAGGCATACCACTATTGCTTCCGGCAGGCGATCGCGGTTAGTATGGGTCACTTCCAGAAGGTGGATATCTAGCCGTTGTTTGATTTGCCGGATGAAATCATTTTCTTTCAGCGGAATGGTGGTCAGCAATTGTCTATTCCGGTGATTTCGGCCACTCAATCCGGAGGAAGTCGACCTTATTTTATGCTCGGGCGTTTCCGGCATCGGCGATTAATGGTGTCGTCGCTTTGAGTCGGGCAAATTCGGCGTTCACCGGCACGCGGTCAGCGACGCCTAAGATTACCCGGTTGTCCTCCATCGCCTGCCGGGCAGCTTCGAGCACGGCCGTTTCGAACTGTTCCTGGCCGTAAGTCTTTAAAAGAAAATCCTGCGGTATGCCGCCCCAGAGTGTCAGCTTCGGTCCGGCAGCCTGCCGAGCTTCCTTTATTGATGCATCGCTTTGCGGCGCTCCGGCAATCCCTTCAACACCGTCCACACCAGCATTGGCGAGCAGGGGCAGCAAACGTTTGCCCGGTCCACCGATGTGAACAACCAGATATTTATCACCACTGTGCAGGACATCTGCCGTCCTGCGGTAACTAGCTGCGAAGTGGGTGTGGAAATTTTCGGGCGAGATATACTGGCCGTCTAAATTGTCAGGCGCCAAAACTACCGATCCTGGCAATGCGGCCATGTCATCGACCAATATTCGTCGTTTGTCTTCCAGGATGGCAAGCATTTGTAATAGGGTTTTATGTTCTTCGCCCAGCAGCAGCATTAATCCTTCACCCCAACCCAAAAAGGTGTGCAGCATTTCCGAATATGGATGCATAGGAATCTCAAGTGCCAAGATGCCCGAATCTCCAACTTCGGCCGCCACGTAAGCCAGCCTGCTCGCATCCAGGATATAGGTCCGCGCCTCGACGACAGCGCAGGCGGCAGGCAAATCCTCTATCCCCTTTATAGGCCATTCCGCTTGCCACCAGTCACCGTCCGGGCCCTTGGACCAGCGTTCGGTTAGCGTTCGGTCCGGTGCCTCATACCTTACGATGCGCTCGTCGTCTTTTTCCTCCATCACAATATCGAGTCCTACCATTTCAAGCCGCCAGGGCCGCTCGACGGTCCACACCGCCGCGCCCAAAGCCTGTGCGGCCCGGATCATGGTGTAATCCTGCCAGCCTTCGGGCAACGTGCCTTGGGTCCTGTGCCACGGGTACCAGAGCGTCAGGTCGGGCATAAAAATCGGATGACCTGGACCCGTTCCGGTAAAACGGTTGAGGATGTATTCTTTGAGGTTCACTGGTATCTCCTTTCAATGGACAATATATATTCCCATTTTGGAAGTGTCAA
>JASFFJ010000457.1:0-6494 GCA_050124355.1 Desulfobacterales bacterium
TGACCATTCAACTGGTTTTGGATGAGCCCTATGCCCCGTTATTGTCAAATTTGGCCTATCCAACCGGACTTATTGTCTCTCCGGCGGCAGTTAAAAAATATGACAAGGATTATGGCCGCAATCCGGCCGGCACAGGTGCATTTAAGTTTGTTGAATGGGAGAGCAACCGTAAAGTCGTTGTTGAGCGTTATGAAGACTACTGGGACGGTCCCGCTCCATTGAAGGCCGTTGTATTCCGACCCATCACAGACAGCAATACACGGGTTACGGAGATGCTGTCGGGCGGGATTGATCTCATGGTGGAGGTGCCACCGGATAATGTCGCCAATTTTAAAAATGATAAATTTATGGTGTACGAGCAGGCCGGTCCCCATCTCTGGTTTTTAATTCTGAATTGTAAAGAAGGCCCCTTTAAGAACAAGAGTGTTCGCCAGGCTGCCAACATGGCCATTAATCGTGAAGCCATCGTTGAAAACGTTCTTCAAGGAACGGCAGAAGTGGCTACCGGCCCTACGCCGCCGGCCTTTGCCTGGGCATATAACAATGATCTGAGTCCTTATCCCTATGATCCTGAAAAGGCCAAAAAGATGGTTGCAGAAGCAGGATTCGAGGGTGCCGAGGTAACTTTTTATGTCACTGAAGGGGGTTCAGGTATGCTGGATCCCATTCCCATGGGAACCGCCATTCAGGCCGATTTAGCCAAAATCGGGTTAAAGGTGAAAATCGAAACTTATGAATGGAACACTTTTCTGGGCAAAGTCAATCCAGGTTTAGAAGGCAAAGCCGATATAGCACAGATGGCCTGGATGACCAACGATCCGGATACCCTGCCCTTTTTGGCTCTGCGCAGCGGTGCTTGGCCGGATAAAGGAGGCTTTAACTCCGGGTATTACGCCAATCCGGACGTAGACAGCCTCTTGGAGAAAGCACGCGCTACAACAGACCAAGCTGAAAGAGCCAAGCTTTACAAACAAATGCAAACCATAGTTTACGATGACGCTCCATGGGTCTTTGTGGCAAATTGGAAGCAAAATGCCGTTTCGGTTAAAGGAGTGAAGGATTTCAAGCTTCAACCATCATTCTTTCTGCTGCTCCAGAAAGTATCCAAATAGTTATGGTTATGAATAAGTATGGGTCTTTTCCAATGCACCCGGGATAATTCCTTTGTCCCGACTTCTGGAATTTAAATGAGTTAAGATGTTTGATATCGGCTGGTGGGTTGTAGTGATCCAGTGACCACCCACCAGCAACGCCTGGAGATAGCGTCATGTTGGGTTATGTCATCCGAAGACTGATAATGATGGTACCGGTCCTGCTGGGTATTTCGGTCATTGTCTTTTTCATTATGGCATTGATTCCAGGTGATCCGGCCCAGGCCATTCTTGGTTCGTACGCCACTGCTGAGAATCTGGCCGATCTCAGGCATGAGCTCGGACTGGACAAACCATTGGTGGAACGTTATCTGGTTTGGCTTGGCAATCTGCTTCAGGGGGATTTCGGTCGTTCATATAACTTAAAACGGCCGGTGATCGACGAAGTATTAGAGCGCCTGGGACCGACTGTTCTACTGGCGGGAGCTTCCCTTGTGCTCTGTTCTCTCTTTGGCCTGGTGAGTGGCGTAATCACGGCAGTCAAGCAGTATGGCTGGCAGGACAAGGTTTTTACGCTTTGCGCTTTGCTGGGTATCTCCACCCCATCCTTTTGGCTCGGGCTGATTCTGATTCTATTATTCTCCGTGAAGCTGTCCTGGTTCCCGGTAAGCGGCATGTATGCGGTTTACGGTGGTGGGGACCTACCGGATTTACTGCACCATCTTTGTTTACCTGCACTGACTCTTGCCGCCGTGGCCACCGGTGTTGTTGCCCGCCTTACGCGTTCCAGTATGCTTGAAGTTCTGAGACAAGACTATATCCGTACCGCCCGCGCCAAAGGCCTGAATGAACGTACCGTCATCTGGCGCCATGCGTTTAAGAACTCTCTGGTCAACATCGTGCCGGTCATTGGTATTCAAGCCGGGTTCGTTTTGGGAGGGGCCGTATATATCGAAACGGTATTCCAATGGCCTGGTATCGGCCGCATGCTGGTTACCGCTATCACCACCCGGGATATCCTATTGGTGCAGGGCGGGGTTCTTGTGGTGGCTGCTTGTTATGTGATTTTCAATTTATTGGCGGACCTGGTTCAAAATCTATTAGACCCAAGAATCTCTATCTAACTGTTCACGGAACCTGAAAATGAGCATCGGAAAAGTCCATCGCAAGGCGGCTGACAAACCCTTCCGGCCTCGCGCCTGGGCGCGACTGCAGCGCAATCATCTGGCCGCAATCGGGTTGGGCCTGGTGCTTACCATCAGCTTTCTTTCTCTGGTGACGCCCCTGTTGCCCCTGGCCGATCCGGACGTCACTGACCTGGCACTAAGGTTGAAACCTCCTTTTAGTCCGGGTCATTTGCTGGGAACCGACCAGTTGGGAAGAGATATGCTCTCCCGTTTACTGTGGGGTACTCGGGTTAGCCTGGCAGTTGGTCTGGTGGCTACGGCTGTTGCCGCCTTAATTGGATCGCTACTTGGCATTGTGGCAGGATTTTATGGGCGCTGGTTGGACAACCTATTAATGCGGGGTATCGATACGGTGATGGCCTTTCCTTACATGCTATTGGCCTTGGCTATCGTCGCTGTGCTCGGCCCTGGTTTGATGAACGCATTATTTGCCATTGCCATCGTCAACATTCCTTTTTTTGCACGGAATGTTAGGGGGGTAACCGTTGGACAGGTCCGACAAGAATATATTGATTCAGCACGTTTAAACGGCATGAACGATGCTGAAATCTTGTTTACCGAACTGTTGCCCAATGTGATGCCGGTGATCATCATTACCATCTCGACAACTGTGGGTTGGATGATTTTAGAAACCGCTGGATTGAGTTTTCTCGGACTGGGTGCCCAACCACCCCAGGCTGATCTGGGTTCTATGCTGGGTGAAGGCCGTAAAGTGATCATCAATGCACCCCACGAAGCCACATTGCCGGGTATCGTGATTCTTTTACTGGTGATCGGTATAAACTTGTTAGGTGACGGACTCCGAGATGTGATAGACCCACGGTTAAAGTCCGGAACGCTCATGCGGCCCAAGGCACGGACCGAGGTCAAACCTGAGCTAAAGGCCTTGGCCGGAAATGTTGTGCCATTTAAAGATGGATTTCCAATTCTTAACACGCGGGGGTTGAGCACCCATTTCATCATGGGCAGTGAAGTCTATCGGGCGGTAAATAATGTCAGCTTCTCGCTGATGTCCGGGGAGTGTTTGGGTATTGTCGGTGAATCCGGATCGGGAAAATCGGTCACTGCCCTTTCCCTGCTCGGGCTGGTAGCTTCGCCGCCGGGAAAAATCATGCACGGAACCGTTAGATATCGGGGGGAGAACATCCTCGGCGCATCGTTGCAGAGTCTTCAGTATTTACGAGGTAATCGGATTGCGTATGTGTTCCAGGATCCACTGACGACATTGAACCCTCTGCTGACAATTTCGGACCAGATTGTCGAGACCCTCATGTGCCATCAAACTCTTACCAAGGGCCAAGCACGTGAAAAAGTCATTGGATTGCTTGATCTGGTTCAAATCCCCAATGCTGCTCAACGGGCCAAGGCCTACCCCCATGAGCTCTCCGGGGGGATGCGCCAGCGTGTAGGCATTGCCATGGCATTGGCCAATGAACCGGAGATCATCGTGGCCGACGAACCCACTACAGCCCTGGATGTCACCATTCAAGCTCAGGTGTTGGGGCTGATCAGTGGATTGCGTCAATCAAAAGGGGTGAGTCTGCTTTTCATCACCCATGACTTCGGTGTGGTCTCCGAACTGTGTGATCGAGTTATGGTGATGTATGCCGGAAAAGTAGTCGAAACCGGTACTACCGATGACGTCATCAATTCACCATTGCACCCCTATACCCGCCGGTTGATCGCCTGTGTCCCCCGTCTGGGTGAACCCGACAAACAGATCGAAGCCATACCGGGCTTGGCGCCGGCGGTGAACCGTCTGCCTGCGGGATGCGCATTTGCCAACCGCTGCGACTATGCAAAATCGGAATGCCGCAAGGACCATATCCCGCTACAGGAAGTTGAGGAAGGCCGGACAAGTCGGTGTATTCGGGTGATGAAGGGTGAGATATGAGTCAGCCGATATTCGAACTTGAAGATGTTTGTCGGACCTTTACCTTTAGGCGATCACTGTTGGGGAACAAGCCTCTGCCTGTGAGAGCAGTGAGGGGCGTTAGTATGAAGGTGACGCCCGGACAAACTCTTGGGATTGTGGGGGAATCCGGGTGTGGCAAATCAACCTTGGCCAAGATGATCGTCATGTTGGATCGACCCACCAGCGGCACCATTCGATTTAAGGATTTAGACTTGGGAAAAATGAAGGGTGAGCAACGTCGTAAGCTGCGCTCTCAGGTCCAATTCGTATTCCAGGACCCTTTGAGTTCGTTGAATCCAAGGAAAACCATTCGCCAAATCTTGGAGGTCCCACTAAGAAAATTGGCCCAAATACCGCTTGATAAACGGGAAAAGCGTCTGGATGAGTTAATGGATCTTGTGAAGCTGCGACCGGAATTTTTGGAGCGATATCCCCATGAGTTTTCTGGTGGCCAATCCCAGCGTATCGGGATTGCCAGGGCCTTGGCGGCCGAACCTCAATTAATTGTGTTGGATGAACCAGTCTCGGCTCTGGATGTATCGGTTCAGGCCCAGGTACTCAACCTTCTACGTGAGCTGAAACAGGCACTCAATTTGACCTATATCTTTATCAGTCACGATCTCGCTGTAGTTGAAAACGTATGTGATACGGTGGCTGTCATGTATCTGGGACAGATAGTGGAATTCGCTCCGCGCAACCTTCTATTCAGTCTGCCTCTTCATCCCTATACCAGCGTGCTTCTGTCCAGTGTTCCCGTGCCAGGAAAGAAGGTCAAAGAGCGCGCATTGTTGAGTGGGGAGTTGCCCAGTGTCACCGCTCCGCCGCCCGGTTGTCCTTTTGAGCCGCGATGCCCGCGCAAACAGAAAAAGTGTCAAGAGGAAAAACCCGATCTCAAAGAGATGCGAAAAGGCCAGTTGGTTGCCTGTTATTATCCAAACTAGTGCAACCATACATATCAACTGTGCTCTGTCGACATGCAGGTTCACTTCGGATACGGAATCCCTCCCGATGGATTTATTACTTTAAAGTACAAAGCGCATCGATTTCGTTTTTAAAGGCCGGTGGACTCTGAATAAACCACCCAAGTAACTCGGCAACTGATAAAAGGGACGATATATGCGAGCGTTCATACCCATGGGAGGCATCCACCCCAAATCCAATCAATGCCGTGCGCGTATCATTCCCTGCTGATATGGCTGAGGACGAATCAGAGCGGTAATGTTTGAATATGTCTTTAGTATATGTGATCCCGTGAACTTTGCATAGATCTACAAGTTTTCGACTAAGATGTATATCATAGGGACCGGACAGATCCATCATCGCAATGGTAACGCCATCTTCGATGGCGTTCTGCCCAGGGCCGACAGGTGCGTGATCAAGGGCTACCATTTCAGCTGTGTCTCCATCAATTACAGCCGAAGCTCCAGAACCGACCTCTTCTGTAATCGTGAAAACAAGGTGACAGTCAACGGGTAATTCAATTTCGTTTTCTGAGTACCATTGTGCAACGGCCAACAAAATGGCGACGCCGGCTTTATCATCCAAATGACGCGCATTGATAAACCCTGTCGAGGTGATTTCTGTGGCTGAATCAATGGCAACGTAGTCCCCAACCTCGATACCAATTCGGTTAAGATCCTTTGCGGATTTACACACCTGGTCAATTCGTACCTCCACATGTTCCCAGCTTGTGGGTTGTGAATCCACTTTATCTCCATGGATATGGCCAGAGGCCAGTAGCGGCAGTACAGTTCCCCGAACTGGACCTGAGTCACTGTAAATTGTTACTCTTGCGCCTTCAGCATAACGACTCGACCATGTGCCCACTGGAGAAATCGTGAGCCGTCCGTTGTCTTTTAAAGTCTTAACCATAGCACCAAGTGTGTCTAGATGTGCAACTATTGATCGGTCAAACACATTCTGCCTTCCGGATAATGTAGATATAATAGCACCACGCTGTGTTGTGTGAAAATTGATCCCACATTCTTGTAAAGTCTTGCAGACAAAAGCTGCAATCCTGTCAGTAAATCCGGAGGGACTTGCAATATTTAAGAGTTCAATCAAAGTTTTCTGTAAATATTCTTTTGAAATAGATAAATCGGCCAATTTGCATCCTTTCTGCTTTGGGTGCACTTCAATCTTATAGGGCAATTAGCCTGGATAGGTATAGCTTCGGATAGGTGGTTATCACACAATATTCCAATGATTTGTTTCATATCCAAATCCAAAACTCAAGAGATTTCAATAAGTTTAAAACACAATATAAAGGGCTATGTAATTTTCGGGAAAGTTATAGATTGG
>JASFFJ010000458.1:0-6461 GCA_050124355.1 Desulfobacterales bacterium
GGTTTGACCGTAAAACTCGTTGATTGTCAGTCCCATCACGTCTCGCCCCCAATCGAGAAGTTCCTCTCCCAGGGTTTCGCCGCCGCTACCGATGCTGCGCATGTGGAAACTGTGACGGCTATTGGGATCTTGCACCTGCCGCATCAGCTTTAAGGCGGTCGGCGGCATGAAGGCATTGCGTATCTTGTGTTTGGCAATCAGATGGAAGGCTTCTTCCGGGTCAAACTTTTTGGCACGATGCGCCACCACCGGTATTCCGTGGTGCCAGCTTGGCAGCAGCACATCGATCAGCCCACCGATCCAGGCCCAGTCCGCGGGAGTCCAGAAAAGATCATCCCTTTGCGGGAAAAAATTGTGGGGGAACTCAACTCCCGGCAAATGCCCCAACAGCGTGCGATGGGCGTGCAGTGCCCCTTTGGGAGGACCGGTGGTGCCCGAAGTGAAAATAATCAGCGCCGGATCATCGGCCCGGGTATTCACCGGCTGAAAATCAGACGATCCTTTTTCCACCACGTCCTGAAAACCCAGCATCTTCTCCGGTATCTCACCACCGGCCACCAGGACGGTTTCTAAATGTGGCAGGTTTTCCCAAATCTCAATTATCTTCGGTAAATTCGCCGCATCCGTGACAACCCCCTTGGCCTCACTGTTGGAAAGGCGGTAATCCAGGGCATCGGTGCCGAACAGCGTGAACAGTGGTATGGCCACCGCGCCGACCTTATAGGCCGCAATATGACTGAGGGCGGTTTCAGGACATTGAGGCAAAAGAATTCCCAGTCGATCCCCGACACCGATATTTAGGGCTTGCAGTCCGTTGGCCAGCTTGTTGGATAAGATTTTTAAGTCCCGGAAGGTATGCTTGATAATACGCCCGGTGTCCTCTTCAAAAATCAGCGCCAGGCGGTTGCTTTGCTCGGCCCACTTATCGCAGATATCGACACCGATGTTATAAAATTCCGGGATCTGCCACTTAAAAGTATTGTAGACATCCTCATAAGTTGTGCCGGGTATTAACAAATTCTCGTCTCCCTTCGAAGAAATTCGTAGCGCAGTATTTGGGGGTTTGCCCGCCAGATATGGACTGAAATCATAAAAATTCGAAGACTTAAAAAGTTAACTTAAATAGCGGTAAAACGGCAATTTATCACATTTGCAATTTCTCGGAATGACTATTAGCTTTTACGACGTTAAAATTGTATGAGGCTCAGTATAAAAAGAATCATAAATCGATTTCTATCTAAGAGTTGAGAATCCTATCTGAATTATAGACGTTTTTGATTAGTGAGGTACAAAAATAAAATCACCATAGTCATGACCAGCGAAACGAATAGTTGAATAAAGAGGAGTTTGTCTTGCATTAACTACTACATATTGCCTGATAGAATCGTATAGATCGCTCTCAAAATAAGAACGAAGATCAAGGGGATGACATCCATGGAAAAAATTAGGGTTTAAAAATGACAACTGATCGTAATTCATATCCATTCATTGCACTACATAATCAAACCTAAAATGCATCAGCACTGTTTTGAATGTTTAGACTGCTTTTTCGATGTTATTGAGAGTATCGAAAACCCGGCTACATTGAAGATATGCTATAAAATTGTCTATAGATTGTTAGCTCGCGGTTGTTAGATTGCTTGCCATACTATGAAATCGAAAAGTTGCTGAAATTTTTACAGATTTCTTTTGGATATCTTTGGTTTTAAAAGGTTTGGTTGGGAAATTGTTTTAAGAGTCATTCGGTCGGAATTAAAAAAACTTTGTGATTATAAACCCGCTATTGTTCGTTTACCCCAGTCGGTTTGTAAATGTCAATTCTAAATACCGAAAGGAGGTAAAATCATGAACGTTTCACAGGCTTCAAAAATTTGGCTGGAATATCACCGAGCCCATTCAAAACTCAATACCGTTCGGGCTTACCAATTTACCATTGAAAAGTTTAACCAAAATTTTGGAAACTGGAATCTCAACGAGGTGTCTACGGATGATGTTCTGGATTTTATGACGAAATTTACCGAGGGTCGAAAACCCCAGACAAAGAGGGTTCGTTTTTCCTACCTGACCACTTTTTTCAATTTCATGAGAAATAATTTCGATTGCGATTTCAAAAACCCATGTGATTCGCAAATGCTGCGTAAATTATTCAGGCCGAAAGCAGCTGTTCATTGGGTTATTATTGAAAAAGACACCGTCGACGAAATTATTTTCAGGACCGACAATGTTCGCAACCGGCTAATGCTGGAACTAATGGCAAGGGGTGGAATGAGAGTCGGTGAGGTCTTAAAATTGAGAGCGGCTGATATTCTTGACCGGAAATTAATCCTAAATGATACCAAAAGCGGTAAAGAACAAGAATTGATTTTTATTCCGCAAAAGATAGCCAACCGGCTCAAAGAATATATTCGTGTCCAAAAAATTGCGCCGAATCAGATGATTTTTCCGATTTGTTATGGAGCAGCAAGGGCAATGGTGGGAAAAGCTGGCAAGTTGGTTGGGATACGATTAAGGCTCCACAATCTGCGCCGTCATGCGGCAACATTCACATCCCGTTCAAATGTTCCGTTAGAGATCATTTCAAAATTAATTTTACGACATTCGAGCCTCCAAACCACAGAAATCTGCATAGGAAAAGTCAGCGGTACCGAGGCAATCAGATGGATTGAAAACCTGTATGCATAAAAATTATAAGGGTGAATCCTGCCAGTCGGATTCACCCTCTGGATCAAGATTTTCTTATGGATATCATAACCCATGATTAAGATTTTTAACGCTCATAACACCGAAGATCAGAATATCGCCCCCGTTTGGTGAGCTATTTGTTATCCCTTTTCACGTCTTTTCTTTGCCTTGGTCCTCCTTCTATTTAATGTCTCCCTCAGTTTCTTTGAGCATTTAAACGTGACCACCTTACGGCGTCTTAGCATCATGTCCTTGCCGGTGGCCGGATTCCTGCCTCGTCGTTTATTTTTTCTATTTACGCAGAATTTACCAAAGCCGGAGATCAGCACCTCTTCGCCGGATTCCAAGGATTGCTTGATTAGTTCAAGCAATATTTCAACGATTTCAATGGACTTTTTTCGGCTGTATCCACTTCTTTCAGCCACTGCATCTACAATCTGGGCTTTAGTGAGGGTGCCGGATAACGGCATGGTGCAGGCCTCCTTTCATTCGAAAACTTCAGATTAACTAAAGGATTGATTTGTCAATTAAAAAACTTGGTGATGGTCTAATACCGCCACGAATCTAGTATTTTAATCTGGTTCTTTGATCAAATCATATAACTTTCTATTAGAATTTATTTTTTCGCTGCATTTATTTAGCCACTGAAACAAATTTTCCATATTAAAGGGCTTATGGAATATATGACAGCCAAGCTTCCGTGCCTCTTTTAAAATGGAATCAGTCCAGTCTCCTGACATGAGAGCCCGATATTTTACCTTACATCCTTTCTGCTGCTGCTCTTTTATAAGTTCTAACCCAGTTTTTGTTGGCAGGTTGACATCTGAAAGGATTATATCTGCACAGGCATGATCGACGGGGCACTTGTGATTAATTGAATCATAAAGTTGACAAAATCCTGGGTCCGAAAATGTGAAAACTTCGTAACCCCGCTCATTGAGAACATATTTCAGTGTAGCTCGGAGAATGTCATTATCTTCAAATATTAAAATCCTCGGTGTCAATCATTCTCCTTTTGTTAAAACATAAAGATCTAATAATTTTCGGAGGCAATAACCGCTGGATTCAAACAGCTATGATGTTTTCTGCAATATCCTCGCCAAAATTAAAATCCTCATAAAATCATAATGTTATACGGGGACCTTTAGGGGTTTTTGAAATTCGATTATGCAATAGAGGTTATAAAATTAGGAGAGTGAGTATCTATTTATTTATGGGATATTTTACGTGGTGATAAATAATGTGGGGATCATGAGGATAAATTCAGCAACTCGGATGTGCCTACATGGAGGATTAAAATAGAAAACCTGTAAGCATAAAAAATGAGGGTGAGTCTGTCTGGCAAGATTCACCCTCTGAATCAAAGATAATTTTTGGAAATCATGAAAATTTGGGCACTTAAGAAGTTAATTTAAATAGCAGTTAACATAGCCAATAATATAACTGAGGCAGGGTCGGTTTTTGGCCCTGCCCTACGAACTATTATCTGAGAAAGATTATTTCCCAGTTACATCACCGGCAGTCAAATGATAAGGTGCTTTACACCACACCTTTTTCCAACCGAGGGTAGCACTGTTCTGATACCATAAACCACTTTTCCAGCATGAAGCTGCGTCCGCCTTACCATCTACGGTAAAATCACCAGTTGCCATGTCGCCAAATGGGAGGCCTTTATCAGGATTAAAAGAGTACATCTTAGTCCATTTTGATTCAGCCACATCTCGATGCCAAATTCCATTGCTCCAGGGAAAGTCCAAGGGTTACGATGCAAAAACCCAATACCGATCGACCCAGGTTATGGTCGTGAATGAAAGAGACATTTTCAATCTTTCTGCCCAACTTGGCCAAAGTGGTATCATCGATAACAAAATAGATATTTTGCCGTGACTGTTTTAAAAGTTTAATGTACTCATACTCAAGGTTCTTTTTTATAGAAATATAATTATAAATTAGATAGTTATTCATACCATAAATTGGAGCGTTTTACTACCATTAAGTAGTAATAAGGGAAGATAAAGATTGCCGCAAACCCTGATTAGGGGGGGGTGAAATTTAAGACAATTTTATAGCCACAGCACATCGCACTTTCCGAGGGTTTGGCTACGAGCCGTAGGCCAGGGCGGGTTTATACCCTGAACCTTTAAGCCCGCGAACGCCTATGATACACGGAGCTCCATTTCTCTTAAACCCCTATAAATCCACACCGCTCGTTTATTCGAAAATTAACCGGGCAAATATTTAATAGGGCATTGCGGGGTAGGCCCCAGTCGATTTCGCTGCACTGTTTTTAAAAAAATTAACGGGACAATCCCCAGTACCAACTGCTGAAAAGCCCGGGTCAAAGCTTGTATAGAATCTTAACTTATTATTTTCTTTTTTTATAACGGAATTTAACCACTTTCATGATTAAATTTTTTGTTAAAATTTCACTCATGAAAACAAATAACAAATATATAAGTTTTTTATATAACCGTGTATTTGATCTCCTGAACACGTAATAAATATAGTGAATTAATAAACCAATAAATGTTGGCCGATTGAAATACTCGCATTTTATATGCCATTTTCTGAGTAGAATTACGTAATCGAAAAATTTTATTGACTTATATTTCCAATCAATATCTATTGATCTAATCTCCCTTAGTTGCTTTTCTAAAAAATAATTACTCTGGAAGTAATGCTGGATCGGAGATTTCCAATCTTTAGCATCAATTGAATTTAACCAGGTACAAAAATTATTTTTACCGTGCACCCTATAAGCACCAAGGCAATCATCAACACATCCTACTTGTCCATAAAAAGATGATTTTGCAATAAGATAAAAATCCGCATTTAATCGAAATTCATCTTCTGGAATTGGAAAAATCTCATCTAATACGCATTTATTAAAAACATTTCCGGAAGTTGGAACAATTTGAATGCTCCCGCTATTAATCAGCTTCGACACAGCGTCTCCAGAGAACATCGGTGTATTTCCATTGGGCTCTTTTCCTATTTTTTTTCCAATTCTATTTATTACATCTAGTCGATAGTGTAAGCGAGACATATCTTTATTCAAATGTGCTATTATTATTTCAATAGCCTCCTCATATAAATAGTCATCTGAATCTAAAAATATTACAAAATCTCCATTCGCTTTCAATAAACCCGCATTCATGGCAGAGGCTTGTCCCCCGTTTCGTTTGAAAATTGCATAAACCTTCTTCCTGTATGACTCAATTAACTCTATAGAGCCATCCTTTGAGCCATCATCGACGATTATAACTTCCTTTTTCTCATATGTTTGATTAAGCGCACTTTGAATACATTCATCCAAATATTCCCTATAATTGTAGTTAGTTATTATAATACTTACGAAAGTTAGATCCATGTTACTTTGATTATTTTGATTTCTGGGCATAAAGGCACAGTCAATTGTATGCTAGGTAAGTTCCATCCAATTATTTTTCATACCTTAAAAGACAAAAACTTTTGGCTTCGCAAAGACATCAATTCTCTATTCGTTTTGTTCCATATAGGCATACTAATGAGAAATCTCGATTTTTATCAAATCGGAGTCCGAGCTGCGTAAACTGTGTCACTGAAACCGACAATGTGTGTAATCGAAAGGTGATTTAATTATGTCTTGATGGGTGTAACAAATGTACTGTTAAATTGAGATTACCTTAACATCGGAAAAATTGGTGATATGCTCTGAATTTGTCCCAATTTTGACAGGTTCTCGGCGAACGATTTCTTGCCTTATGTCCTCAATCCACTTATCCTATTGAAATTAATAC
>JASFFJ010000459.1:0-6457 GCA_050124355.1 Desulfobacterales bacterium
CAAATTCGAAATCAAATCCGCCAATATTTTCAGCGTCCCCTCCGATCTCCCGATTTCATTGCGATGGATCGCCATCATGGCTGAAAGAGTTAAATGCGATCTGGCTGCTTCCACCGGGGTTCACGATGGCACGGCTGTCATTAAGCAGCTCCTGGCCGGCGCCGATGCCGTCCAGGTAGCGTCCACCCTTTATGAAAACGGCAAAGGACAAATTGGCAAGATGCTAAAAACCCTGGAAGATTGGATGGCGGGCAAAGGCTACAGCAATCTGTCTGATTTTAGAGGCAAGATGAGCCAGGCTAAAAGCAGCAACCCCGCTGCTTATGAACGCGCGCAGTTTATGAGATATTTCGGTGGTAAAAAACAAAAAGACCCGGACCCGGCTTAATTCTGAAGATTAGCTCATAGCTCAAACACGAAAACACGAATTAGATCTCACGGGGCTCTTTTTTCGTGTTTTTGTGTTTATTGAAGATGGGAAATGTTCGTGGGTTTGATGGGCTTTGAAGCCCTTCGGTATTTGGGTCGTCAGGATCTAATTTAGCACTTTCCTCAAATTGATAAATTTGCTTCGATCAAATCCCAGTGTTTTAAAAAAGGACAGCATATCGGTGGAGTCCCAACGAACCGAGGTGTAAACATTCTCGATTCCCAGGGTTTTGTAATACTTAAATATTTCCTCAGCCAAACTTGCCCCGATGCCCATTCCCATGAAATTGGGATCGACGCCCAAGGTGGCGATCCAGGCGCTTTTGTTCATACCGAAACCGGCGGTGAGGATGTAGCTGATCATAAAACCGACGACCTTATCCTGATGCAACGCAACAAAACAGGCGCCATCATCCCGCAAGGCATGCGCTTCAACAACCCTTTTAAAATCAGCGTCCACCGATTTTCTGGTGATAGCCGCATAAATTCGGCTAATTTCGTGTGCATCCTCTGTGTGTAACTTTCTTATTTGAACCTTATCCACGGATGAATCCCTTTTTACCCGATGTTAATCGGTACGAATGATTTTTACCTTGTGACCGACCCAATTTGGAGGAAGATATACTCTGCCGCTGTTCCCGCTGGCCTTGACCCGCTTTTCAAGCATTTCTTCACCGTATATCTCGAATTTGACCTTACTGTTGGGGGACCCCTCGGTAACGTCTTTTTCGTTTTCGGAAAGCTGATCATTGTTGTGAGATTTTTCTTTTGGCACGGTGCTTGGCCTCATGTTCGGATAACCGCGGGTTGACTGGATTGTTGACCCGGGATGCTGTCAGTGGGTAGATGTGAAAGCTACAATACAGCTACATTGTATTTCAGTCAAGAAAAAAGCGGATTTACCGATCAGCGCTCCGAGACCCGGGATCGGAAGTCGAATATAACGGCCAGCGTGCACTGCTTGCAAGATCTTTAAACCTGGAGTGAAGCGTCTAAAATTCAGAACTCTTGATGTGTCGTAAATTCGCATGCAACAGAAAGGTCTGAAATCGCGTCAACAATACTTAATTTGGGTGTATCGTTCTGAATTTTATTTCTAATTATTGATAAACTCTGTTGCATCTTGAATTTACGCCTATATTTACTAAAAATCTTGTAGATCCTTCATAAATGTATGCTCCAGAGAGTTTTTCCGTTTGAGGTCAGGTGCCCTGAAATTGATCCAGGCTATTGATACGGCACATTTTCTCTTGCCAACCAGCCCTACAATCTGATATAGAGTCATGAGTTAAAGATACGTTTAATAGATGAGGCATATTCATTACATCTGAAACGATTAATTTTTATGCCCACTACCCAGGCCGAATTATGGCGTTGGGATTTGTTTGGGAGGTCCCGGTTTTGAAAAGCCGGACGGGATGTCGTGTTTTCCATGGAAACTTAAAACAATGAAAAGGAGGAAAGGTAATGAAAGGTTTTAAATTTATGACGTTATTGGTTGTCGTATCGTTTTTGACCACGGTCGGTTTCGCCATGGCTGGAACAATGGACGATGTCAAGGCCAAGGGTTTTATTTCAGTCGGGGTAAATGAGGGGTTGTTCGGGTTCTCAAAACCGGATGAAAAAGGAGAGTGGCGCGGACTCGATGTCGATACGGCCCGGGCGATTTCCGTGGCGGTATTTGGTGCCACGGATAAATTAAAATTTGTCCCTTTAACCGCCAAGACCCGCTTTACCGCATTGCAGTCCGGTGAAATCGATGTGTTGACGCGGAACTGTACCCAGACATTGGGTCGCGAAACCGCCCTTGGGCTGAATTTCGCCCATGTAAACTATTATGATGGCCAGGGCTTTTTAATTCCCAAGAAATTGGGCGTAAAAAGTGCCAAAGAGCTCGATGGTGCTACCGTGTGCGTTTTGCCGGGAACAACCACCGAGCTCAACGTGGCGGATTATTTCAGGGCCAATGGCATGAAGATGAAACCCGTGGTCATCGAAAGCACGCCGGAATTGGCCCAGGCCTTTTTTGCCGGGCGCTGTGACGTCCTGACCTCGGATGCATCCCAGCTGGCGTCAACCCGGGCCGTTGCTCCCAAACCTGATGACTACGTCATTTTGCCGGAAATAATTTCCAAGGAGCCTCTGGCGCCGGCGGTTCGTCACGGAGATGATCAGTGGTATGATATTGTTAATTTTTCGGTTCTGGCGATGATTGCCGCCGAAGAACTTGGCATCACTTCCAAAAACGTGGATGAAATGCTAAACAGCAAAGACCCTAAGATTCAAAGATTTCTGGGTGTCAGTCCCGGTAATGGCAAAGCACTGGGGCTGGATGAAAAGTGGGCCTATAACATCGTCAAACAGGTCGGCAATTATGGCGAAGTCTTTGAACGCAATGTCGGTGTCAACACGCCCCTAAAACTTGAACGTGGTATGAATGCCCAGTGGACCAACGGCGGACTGATGTATGCACCGCCGTTTAAGTAGTTTCCATCCACAAATGGTCTTTTTGCCCAATCTCAGCGTCAATCTGTGCGCTTACTTGTGCGGCGTAGTAAACTACGCCTCCGCACAAGCGCTTGATTTCCTTGACCTTGGACAAAAATCCTCATTTCTGGATTGGAAACACTAAAAGGTGCCACTTGCGGTGGCACCTTCCCCCAATGTTGCAACGTTTGGGCTTATTATGCAGAAAAAAAAGTTTAAACGCTGATGAAAAGAGACACCGACGCTCCGCAAGACCCGCCCTTGGATAATATTGCCTTCTGGTACGATCCGCGCAAGCGCTCCATTTTGTACCAGCTGGGTGTTCTGGCCATGGTGGGGCTGCTGGGATACTATCTGGTTTCAAATACCCTTGCCAACCTTGAACGGCAAGCCATTGCCACCGGATTCGGCTTTCTTCAGAAGGAAGCCTCTTTTGAAATTGGTGAATCCGTTATTTCCTATTCGGCGGCTGATAATTACCTGCGGGCGCTGCTGGTCGGGGTTTTAAACACCCTGCTGGTTTCCTTTATCGGTATTATCCTGACGGTTATTCTCGGCACCATTATCGGTATACTGCGCTTATCGACGAATTGGCTGGTATCCAAACTGGCGGCCGTCTATATCGAGGTCTTTCAGGACATACCGGTCCTGCTGCAGCTTTTTTTCTGGTATGCATTGTTCTATGAAGCCCTCCCATCCCCCCGGCAGGCACTGAGTCCGTTTAACGGCGTTTTCATGAGTAATCGTGGGTTAGTTTTTGCCGTTCCGGAGTATGTACCGGCCCATCTCTACATGGGCATCGCCTTTCTGGCGGGTTGTTTGGCTGTCTATTTTCTGCGTCGATGGGCACGCAAGAGACAGGCGAAAACAGGCGAGTATTTCCCCGTCTTCACCGTATCCACCGGTCTCCTCATCGTCCTGCCGCTGGTGGCCTGGTTGGCCGGGGGAGCGCCCACCGCCATGAGCGTTCCCCAACTCAAAGGTTTCAATTTTCAAGGCGGGTTGAACATCAGTCCCGAATTCAGTGCACTTTTATTGGGTTTGGTACTGTATACGGCAGCCTTTGTAGCGGAAGTGGTCCGCGCTGGTATCCAGGCCGTCAGTAAGGGACAAAGAGAAGCAGCCATGTCCATCGGCCTTAAACCCGCCCAGGTTCTGAATCTGGTTATATTGCCCCAAGCCCTCAGAGTGATCATACCGCCGCTGACAAGCCAGATGCTGAACTTAACCAAAAACAGTTCCCTGGCCGTCGCCATCGGCTACCCGGATTTTGTATCGGTTGCCGGTACCGCCATCAATCAAACCGGTCAGGCCCTTGAAGGTGTGGCTATGATCATGATTGTTTATCTGTGTTTCAGTCTCTCAACGTCGGCGTTTATGAACTGGTACAACAAAAAAGTAGCGCTGGTGGAAAGATAGGACGCGAGTTGCGGGTTGCGTGTTGCGGGATTGTGTACAAAGCGTAGAAACGAAAAAACGAGTTGTTGGTTCGGTTGCGAGTCGGGAAAGTTCCTTCGGTACAAACTGATAATTGTATCGGAAAGAGTTGATTAAGTTTATTGGGTTTATTGAGTTGTATGAGTTGACTGAGTTATAAAATCAGACCTAACCCTTATTTCCCAGTCGATCTGTCAAAAATCAACTCAATCAACCAATCAACTTATTCAACCATCTAAACGAAATAAATGAAAATATGGAAGCAATCGTTAATAATAAAACGGTCGAAACGATTAAGCCGCCGATAACCCAAGTAGGGGTCGTGGGTTGGATTAGAACCAATTTATTTAAAGGTTGGTTAAATTCAATTTTGACCCTGATAACGATCTACTGTTTGTGGAAAATTGTTCCGCCGTTGATACGCTGGGCCTTTATTGACAGCCTTTGGGTTTCATCCGGGGCGGAATGCCAGCAGAGCGATGGTGCTTGTTGGTCGATCATACCTGCCAATATCAGATTTATCACTTTTGGATTTTTCCCCTATGAACAGCAGTGGCGTCCGTTCGCGGCGATGGGTCTGCTGGTGGCGTTGCTGTTTTACAGTCGCAACCGAAATCATTGGAAGAAACATTTGGTTTATGCCTGGATCCTGGGCCTTTTTATGATGGGCGTGTTAATGAAAGGCGGAATTTTCGGTTTAACCGCCGTGGAAAGTACTCAGTGGGGCGGGCTACCATTGACCTTGTTGTTGTCTGTTTTCGGTTTGACGGCTGCCTACCCTTTAGGTGTGGTCTTGGCCCTCGGTCGTCGATCTAAAATGCCGGTGGTAAAAACTCTGTGTGTTACCTACATCGAACTCATCCGCGGCGTACCCCTGATTAGTCTGCTGTTCATGTCTTCGGTGGTCTTTCCCTTATTTTTACCGGAGGGCGTTAACATCAACGCCCTGATAAGAGCACAGGTTGCCATCATTCTCTTTACGGCCGCCTATATCGCCGAGGTGGTTCGGGGCGGTTTACAGGCCATCCCCCGCGGCCAGTATGAAGCGGCCGAATCTTTAGGGCTGAATTATTATTTGACCATGCGATTGATCGTCTTGCCCCAGGCCCTAAAAATTGTCATACCACCGTCGGTCAGCATTCTGATATCCGCGTTTAAAGATACATCCTTGGTCGTTATCATCGCGCTATTTGATTTTCTGAAAACAACCAAAACGGTCCTAAATGACCCGCAATGGATGGGTTTTTCAGCGGAAGCTTATATTTTTGCGGCCTTGATATATTTCCTGTGCTGCTTTTTCATGTCAAATTACAGTCGGCGTTTGGAACGTGAGCTGGAAACAGGCTTCTAAATGCAACCTGAATTGTGAGACTTTTTATGGCCATGCAAGAATCTGGAAACAAAGAAAAGACGCTGACAGAAGATGCCATTATCGAAATTATCGAAATGCACAAGTGGTATGACGACTTTCACGTGTTGAAAGACATTAACCTTACCGTTAAAAAGCAGGAGCGAATTGTCATCTGCGGACCCTCGGGTTCAGGAAAATCAACGCTCATCCGCTGCATTAATCGTCTTGAGGAACACCAACGCGGCAGAATCATCGTCGATGGGATGGAGTTGACCAACGACTTGAAAAACATTGAAAAAATTCGGGCTGAAGTCGGTATGGTTTTTCAGCATTTTAATCTGTTTCCCCACTTGACCATACTAGAAAATCTGACCCTTGGACCCATTTGGGTTCGCAAAGTCCCCAAAAAGAAGGCCGAAGAAACTGCCATGTATTTTCTGAACAAGGTACAGATTGCCGACCAGGCCGCGAAATATCCCGGACAACTCTCCGGAGGTCAGCAGCAGCGCGTTGCCATTGCCCGCAGCCTCTGTATGAATCCCAAAGTAATGCTTTTTGACGAACCAACCTCTGCCCTCGATCCAGAAATGATCAAGGAAGTACTGGATGCCATGATCGAGCTTGCCCGGGAAGGCATGACGATGATTGTGGTATCGCATGAGATGGGGTTTGCCAAGAGTGTTGCTCATCGGGTGCTTTTTATGGATTATGGTCAGATTGTAGAGGCCAACACGCCGGACGAATTTTTTGACA
>JASFFJ010000460.1:0-6446 GCA_050124355.1 Desulfobacterales bacterium
AGGCGATATTCTTTCGCAAGACGTTGTAAAAAGACTTCCATTTTTTGGCATATTCAGCCACGTGCACCGGTTTGGCACCCAGCTTGACTCTCAAAGCGTGCATCAATTTGAAAGCCCTGATGAACGTCCGGCTGCGGGGCATGATATCATCAAAATCGTCTCCGTGGGTGATTAAAAGTCTTTTCCCGATACTGTACGAACGCGTCACCTTAACCTTACCAAGCCCGCTGGGAGTATAGCCGTTGTCATGATTGCCTTGTATCCAAACCACCTTCTGACCCAAAGATATCTGTTCGATGCGGTCGAGGATTCTCTGGTCCGATTTGGTCATTTTTAAATAGGGTTGATCGATGATATCGCCATTCATGATGATTTCATGATCTTTGGGAATCGCTTCGAGAAAGTCCTCTAAGGTTCGGGATTTAAGATATTGAGATCCAATATGCAGGTCACTGATGATGATCGCGTTCATTTTACTCCGGGCGACAAGGATAGAATTGAAAAGGAACCTTCAGACATCGTTAATTGGTAGATTAGTTGATTGGTTAATTGGATGCAAATATAGATTTATTTGCAAAATAATTTGACTCTTGATTTTTTAACAATCCTAACATACTGAATTAACCTTTATAATCTTACTAATCAACCAGTCAACCAATAAACTATTCAACAAGCTTTTAAGCTCTTAAATGTAATGGCTGATTACAATTTCTCAAGCAATATATCGGTACTTTTTCGAAATTCATGAAAATTTGACGGAAAATATCATTTTTTATCGATTACTTGCGGCGTTTCGAATTGTCGGATTCGCTTTGTCTTAGTGGTCGTTAGGTTGGTAATGGGCTGTGTATCCCGGCCTTTTTTTGTCAAATATAGTTTGCCTTTCTCTTGCCGGATGCGTAATAGATAGCCGCCCAACGCGCCACCGGCGGTGGCCAGGGTCAGCCAGCCCAATGTCATGAATTGGGTTAAGATGAGCAACGCCCCCAATCCGGTCGCACCTGCAAATGCCAGTCCGATCTTGATATTCGCCCGCGTTGACGCCCGTTTCACCTCCTGAAGGGTTTTACGTTGTGCCTGTTTTACCATCTCACTCTTGGCACGCTCCGCATTCACGCGGATGGATTCACGCTCTTTGGCATGATGTTCTTTCAACCGGCTGATTTTATCCTTGCGTTGACGCGCTGCTATCGAACCAAACCAGAATGCGGTCAAAAGCCCTGCGATCAAGACCGGAATCACCAGCCGCAGCCAACCCCAGTTCGCCAAATCTGCAGGGGCAATCAGCACCAAGGCAATCGTGATGACTTGTAAAAACAAGATGCCAGGTATGAATTTCAGCACGATTTGTATCCTAAATTAGAAAAGAGATATAACTCAGGCTGCCATGTTACCAGAAATGGTTTCAAGATTAAAGAATGAATCGTGTTAGAAATAGGCTCACTATGGGTGGAATTGAAATTTAGGAGGCGTTGTAGCTGGACATTGAGATATGACTAAATTCAGAACCACTGATGTGTCGTAAAATATTTACGCATAATTTTACTACAAATTTTGTAGGTTTTTTAGATATCAGGGCTTTCCGAGAAGTTTTTCCAATTGGGGTCAAGAGCCCTGAAATTAGAAGGGATGAGGTGGCTTTTATTGAAGGCTCGCTTCAAGATATTTGTTGACATAAAGTGACAGAATGATCATAAAGCGTTGATCGTATGATCAAATATTGAGGTGAAATGTATGGACTTTCGGTATGCACGACAATGGAAAATTCATAATGGCGGCATGTTAAAAAAAATAAACCTTCTTCTTTTTTCGTTAATGATTTTTATCTTTTTCATCTCCTCCAGCGGTTTCTCTCATCCACTCGGAAATTTCAGCATCAATCGCTATAGCCGGCTGGAGCCAGGTGCAGATTATTTATCTATTTTTTATGTTGTTGATATGGCTGAAATTCCGACATTTCAGGAAAAAAGTTCGATCGACACAGATGAAGACGGAAGGATTGACGACAGAGAAAGTGCAAACTATTTGGCACGAAAGGCCACAGAACTGTCCCAGGGTCTGAGTGTACTCATAAACAAACAACCCGCCCAGTTAGAAGTCTTGTCTAAAGATATCGTCATTACATCCGAGCCGCTCTTTCTTCCAACCCTGCGGATCGAATTGGCGCTACGCACGCCGCTGTTGACCTCTTCGTCACCCATAGAAATTACCTACCAAGACAATAATTACAGCCAACGTCTGGGATGGAAGGAAATTATCGCCAAAGCCGGATCACGGATGGAAATCAGGGAATCAACCGTTCCGGCGGCGGATGTAAGTAATGCACTGACGGCATATCCGGAAGAGATGCTGAATAATCCACCCGATGTCCAAAATGCTCGCATTATCGTTGCCTCAGGCAGCGGACCCAAACTGGCATCCGAAGACCGCCTGACGTCAACAGCTGAAACCTCCCGGCAGGACCGCTTCACGCGCTTAATTCAAACTAAGGATTTAACTGCCCGCACCTACATTATCGCCCTGCTGATCTCCATCGGGCTGGGCGCAATGCACGCCCTGTCACCGGGCCACGGTAAATCCATTGTAGCGGCTTATTTAATTGGTACCCGTGGGACAGTCAAACATGCAGTTTTTCTGGGCGCCACCGTGACATTAACACACACCGTTGGGGTTTTCGCTCTTGGATTCATTACACTTTTTGCGTCACGTTACATTCTTCCGGAAACACTTTATCCCTGGCTCAGTTTATTGTCGGGTATCATCGTTGTTATTATCGGAGCGACCATGATAGTTAAGCGGATTCGGGCAGCCCGAAATCAAACTGGCTCACACCATCATTTTATCCATGCCCATTCTCATAACGATCATGGCGACCGTTCCCACAACAACCCAGGTCATGGTCATCACCACTATAATGACGGCGACCACCACGATAACAGTCATAATCACCATTCTTCTGCCGGTATGACCGACCATACGCATTCGCATCACCATCCGCATGATAACCATGATCATGAAGGCCTTGCCTCGGGGCTGGATCACAGAGAAACGAAAAAACAGACCCTTTTTCACCACCACCATAACGACGACCATGATCACAGTCATTCACATTTACCTCCGGGAGCAGGCGGAGAGCCGGTCACCTGGCGCAGTTTATTGGCGTTGGGTATCACGGGTGGCATTCTGCCATGCCCCTCGGCGTTGGTGGTCCTTTTGGCCGCTATTTCAATGCACCGGGTCGGATTTGGTATGGTTCTGATCCTTGCTTTCAGCATAGGGTTGGCCGCAGTGCTGACAACCATCGGGCTGATGTTCGTTAAAGCCCGCCAGCTGCTCGACCGGGTCCCCACAGCTGGACCATTGATGCGGATCCTGCCTGCAGTCAGCGCTTTTATTATCATGATCCTCGGCATCGGCATCTCCATTGGTGCCTTAGCCCAATTTTAATATCTACCGGGTTTAATTCCCCGCAGCTTGCTGCGATAAAAGAGAGCTAAATCCTAAAAACATGATACTCCGTGGCTTGCCGCTGAGAGATTTCATTGATGGTTTTTGAGATTTTTTGATGGCGAAGCACATCTCTGGTCGTGTTCAAGAATCGATCGTTATTGACATTTGGGATTGAATCAGTATGCTAAGAATTATTGGCTGATCCCATGGTTTGTCAATTTTTTATCCATCTCTAAAAGTGGCCATGAAGGCATGACGGGTGTCGTTATTCGTGGTCTTTATTTTCAACGGCTCTAATAGCGACAATGAAAAGAATCTGCATCATTGACGGCCAGGGTGGTGGCATCGGAGCGACGCTAATAAAGTGTCTGAAGGAAGCGTACGGAGAATCGGTCGAGCTAATTGGTCTGGGAACCAACGCGATCGCCTCGGCTCAAATGCTGAAAGCCGGCGCCAACCGTTGCGCGTCGGGTGAAAACGCCATTGTTCAAACGGTGGCGACAGCCGATCTCATCGCCGGTCCCGTTTCGATCACGTGGCCCAACGCCATGCTGGGAGAAGTGACTACCAAAATGGCTGAGGCCGTTATGAGCTGCCCGGTGACCAAAGTCCTGCTGCCGCTTAGCCAGGAGCCGGTTGTCTTGGTCGGTTTGGCGAATGAACCGCTGCCCCATCTGGTACAGCGCGCTATCAAGGAAAAGATTCAGGAGGTTTTAGCTGATGTGTGAGGCCGATGCCTATATTTCGCGAGATGACAAAGAGGAACTCGTATTAAAATCCGTCGATCTGGTAAAGCCGCTGGACGACGGCTACTTGCTGGTTGACATTTACGGAACGCAAAAAACAATTAAAGGCAAACTCAAGCAGATGAACCTGGTCAATCATAGAATCATTTTCGAAAAATAGAACATTTTCTTCGCCACGTTGAAATCAGGCAGTGTCAGCCGGCGTTTTTTTAGCTTGACAGCGTCATTGAATTTTTTTAATGTAAGTCAAAAATGAGGCAAGAAGCCTCGATAAACAAGCAGCTCGGCTACCCGAACAAGCTGATTTAAAATTCGAAACCATCCGTTATGAACGCCACGAAGGCGAATCCCCCATCCAGGGAAGGCTCTCGTGGTTTTTTTTTGATGACCAATGCGTCGATCGTAATCGGCCGGTTTGCTGGTAGACGATGGCACCCGAAAGGAGGAAAAAATGAAGACATGCAAAACCACCATTTCAATTCTTTTGTTAACACTGATAGTGGCGGCCCAGGCCTGGTCGCATTTCGGCATGGTCATTCCCTCAGATACCATGGTCATCCAAGACGATAGCCGGAATGTCACCGTTGCGCTGTCGTTCTCCCATCCTTTTGAGATGGTGGGAATGGATTTGGTCAAACCAAAGGTGTTTAATGTCGTCGTTGCTGAAAAACAGCAGGATCTGAAAGGTTCGCTTGAAGCGATCCAAATAATGGGCCACCAAGCCTGGCAGGCGCAATATCCGCTCAAACGCCCGGGCGTTTATACGTTCTACATGGAACCTGAACCTTACTGGGAGCCGGCTGAAGATTCATTTATTATTCACTATACCAAAACGGCGGTGACGGCTTTCGGAGATGATGAGGGTTGGGATGCAGAACTCGGTCTTAAAACCGAAATTGTTCCCCTGTCCAAACCGTTTGGGTTGTATGCCGGCAATGTCTTTCAGGGGATTGTCAAGCTGGACGGCAAAGCTGTGCCTTTCGCCGAAGTTGAGGTCGAACACTATAACCGGCAACAAAAATATAAAGCCCCCACGGACTACATGATCACCCAAACCATCAAGGCTGATGAAAACGGCATTTTTACCTATGCTGCACCGGTTTCCGGCTGGTGGGGTTTTGCAGCGTTAAACAGCGCCGACTACCAGCTGGCGCATCAGGGGGAAAATAAGGATGTTGAGCTGGGGGCGGTCATCTGGGTGTATTTTCACGCCATGAAATAAGCATTCTCCAGCAAGCTGAAGGGGTAGGGAAGGCCCTCAAAAATAAGAGGGCCTACAAAAATTGCAGAAAAATTATGGCACATCAGTAGTTCTGAATTTATTGTAATGCGGGATACGTGTTGCATTTTTCAGTTAGATCTGACAGGATATCCGCCATGCATATTTCAGAAGGTGTACTGTCCGGGTCGGTACTCATTTCGGGTGCCGCCCTGGCCGCTGCGGGAACGGGCATCGGGCTCAAAAAACTGGACTATGATCAAATTGCCAAAGCCGGCATGCTTTCAGCCGCTTTTTTCGTGGCATCGCTGATCCATGTACCGATCGGCCCTTCCAATGCCCATCTTATATTAAACGGTCTGGTCGGCATACTGCTTGGATGGGCTGCGTTTCCCGCCATCCTGGTTGCCTTGATCCTGCACGGCGTATTTTTTCAATTCGGCGGCATCACCTCCCTGGGCGTCAACACCATCATAATGGCGCTGCCGGCGGTTTTCTGTTATCTGGTCTTTGGAAAATTGATCCACAAAAGTTCCCGAACGGCCGCCGCCGCTGCGTTCGCCTGCGGCTTCCTGTCGGTGTTGATCAGTGGTGTGATTGTCGGCTTATCGCTTATTTTCACGGAGGAAAATTTTCTGAAAGTTTCCGGGATTATCATCGCTGCTCACATACCGGTGATGCTGATCGAAGGAATTATAACCGCTGCCTGTGTGGCATTTCTACGAAAGGTGCGACCGGAAATGTTGCCTGGTTATCATGGATAGGACGTGTAATGACAGTACATTCACTAAAACATTATCTTGCCATCAGCTTGTGTCTCTTTGTTCTAACGGTCGCGGCGCAATCTGCATCAGCCCACCGGGTGAATGTTTTTGCCTGGGTGGATGGCGACACGATTCACGTCGAGAGTAAATTTTCCGGTGGAAAAAAGGTCAAGACCGGCAAGGTCGTCGTCATGGATCCGCGAAGCGTCGAATTGCTTTCGGGTTTCACCAATGACCAGGGGGAGTTTTCTTTTAAGGTTCCCGGTC
>JASFFJ010000461.1:0-6445 GCA_050124355.1 Desulfobacterales bacterium
TTTCTTTAAAACTTACTTCCAATTATTATCAAGAAAAAAATTTGATTCTAAAAAACGCTGTTGATAAATTCATGTTGATTCAATATTGTCTAGTTGCGTTTTGAATCCAAATTTGGAAAGCAATATGGCCTCACATAAAGTAGAAGACTATCTGAAAGCAATTTATGAGCTTGAGGAAGCGGAAGGCTTGGCAAAAACAACGCTGTTGGCAGAAAAACTCGGCATCCAAGCGGGAACTGTCAGCGAAATGATCAAACGCCTCTCAAAGGGAAGCCCTCGGCTCATCACCTACAAACACCATCATGGCGTTCGTCTAACGCCCAAGGGCAAAAAGACGGCTTTAGGCGTCATACGGCGGCACAGACTTCTGGAAACCTTTTTACACCAGACTCTGGCGCTTTCCTGGGACGAGGTTCATGAGGAGGCGGAAGTGTTAGAGCACCACATATCTGATCGCGTTACCGATTCAATTGACCGACACCTTGATTTTCCGAAATTTGATCCCCATGGTGAGCCCATTCCCGACAAAACGGGAAACATTATTTCCCAGGCGCGAATGAGCCTGTCGGATGTTCAGGAGAGACAGGTCTTTAAGATTATCGCGGTAAATCCCGTTTCAAGTGAACTTCTGCTCTATCTTGGAAGTTTGGGAATCGGCATTCATTCGTCCGGCAGCGTCATATCCAGGTCACCGCTCGACGGGCCCATTACGATTCAGATTCTTCAAAAAGACATCCCCGAAGAACATATTATCGGACGCAATGTCGCCGATCAAATTTACGTTGAAATAATCTAATATGCATTTATAAAAAGTGTCGATAATTCAGCCTGCTGCTGCAGCTTCGCAGCAATTAGCATACCCTAAATTTTAGTTTAGGTTGACCTAAATTCAATCGTGCTTAACATAAAATAATGTGGACATCAGCTGCCGGATGAAATCGATGTAAAACTTACTTTTTTTAATTTGGTGTTATCATGAACCAATATTTATTAGGCACAGTTCAAAAATCTCCCTTTGTCATGTTTATTCTATTTTGGTTGATGGCATTGGCAATCCCGATGTTGTCATTTGCCGCAACTTTTCAAAAGAGTTATCCCATGAAGGTCGCCGCCACCGTTGGCATGGTAGCTGATATCGTTAAGGAAGTGGCCGGGGACAAAGCAGCGGTAAAAAATATCATAGGATCGGGAATCGACCCCCATGTCTACAATCCCACCCGCAGCGATGTCGCTGTTTTGCTCAAATCAGATATCATTTTTTATGCGGGATTGTTGCTGGAGGGCCAGATGTCTGATGTTTTGGTCAAGGTGTCGCGCAAGCGTCCAGTTTATGCCGTGACCGAACTTCTAAAAAAAGACTATCTAATTCATGACAACCAGACCAACCATCATGATCCCCATGTATGGATGGATGTTCAGGGTTGGATGAAGGCTGTCGATGTAGTGGCGAACGCGCTGACCGCTTTCGACCCGCCTAATAAGGAACACTATGTTAACAATGCACAACAATATCGAGAGCGACTCGGGCAGCTTGATGATTACGCCCGTCAGGCGATTGCCTCTATCCCCGACGAACAAAGAGTGCTGGTCACGGCCCACGATGCCTTTAATTACATGAGCCGGGCCTATGACATCGAAGTATTAGGAATCCAGGGGATATCTACCGAATCTGAAGCCGGTATAAAGGATATCAACCGTATCGTGGACGTTCTGGTGACACGCCGCATCCCTGCAGTTTTTGTAGAATCTAGTGTTTCGGATAAAAACGTCAAAGCCCTGATCGAGGGTGCCGCATCACGAGGCCATCAGGTACGGATTGGCGGAGAGCTTTTTTCTGATGCCATGGGTCCCGCAGGAACCTATGAAGGGACATACATCGGCATGATCGATCACAATATTACCATAATTACTAGCGCTCTCGGCGGCACTGTGCCAAAAAGGGGAATGCAGGATAAATTGACGCTATCTCATAAATACAAAAATCGTTGATCGGTTGATTAGTTGATAGGTTTAATGGCTGTATATATGAATTTATCCCATATTTACAAAATATTTGGACACTTCATGTTACAACAGTCGTAACATTATGAAATATAACTACAATTTTACTAGTCAACCATTCAACCAGGTCTGAAGTAAATATTTATTTACAACCATCGGTGTTTTTTGCCGGGTTAAGTGAGGGAATAGTCATGTTGGGCTTGATGAAACGACCTTTTGAAAATGAATCTCAAAATCATTTCGGACCGGATGATGTCCCCTTGTGGGTGAATGATCTAACCGTTGCCTATCATCGAAAGCCGGTGTTGTGGGATGTGGATCTGTCATTGCCGGAAGGACTGTTGATTGCGGTGGTGGGCCCCAACGGCGCTGGTAAGAGTACGTTGATCAAGGCGATTCTGGGTTTGGTTCCACGTGCATCGGGAGCCGTTTCCATCTACGGCAAATCCTACGAATCACAGCGTCATTTGGTTGGCTACGTTCCTCAGCGGGAAAGTGTCGATTGGGACTTTCCGGTCAATGCCATGGATGTGGTCGCTATGGGAATTTATCGCCAAATCGGGTGGCTTAAACCCGTTACCCGGCGACATCAGCGACGGGCGTTCGAGGAGCTGGAGAAAGTGGGCATGGCCGCTTATGCCAACCGCCAGATTAGCCAACTGTCCGGCGGACAGCAACAACGGGTGTTTCTTGCGCGAGCCCTGGCTCAGGATGCTCGCATCTATTTTATGGATGAACCGTTTGCAGGGGTTGACGTGGCGACCGAGCGGGCCATCATTGCCCTGCTAAAGGAACTGAAATCTGCCGGTAAAACCTGTATCGTGGTCCATCACGATCTGCAGACGGTCCCTTCCTATTTTGATCATGTGATCCTTCTAAATATGCGGGTTGTGGATGCGGGACCGATCGACCGGGTATTTACCGAAGAGAATTTAAAAAAAACCTATGGGGGGAAACTGACACTACTGTCCCAGGCATTGCATGAATATGCCAAAGATCCACGGTTTCCCTCAAGCGACAGATAGAACCGTTGAAATATCATATGAGTTACCTCTTCCGATTTCTTCTTTTTATATGTCTACCAGTAATCTTGACATTGGTGCCAGCTGAATCCATTGCCGGTGGCTTGGCTGGATCGCAAATTCAATGGCCATCCTGGCAAGAATTAATCAGGGTGATCACCTTTCAGGATTACAATACCCGGGTGGTGATTATCGGTGCGACATTGCTGGGACTGGCCGCCGGGTTGGTCGGAACTTTCCTGCTGCTCAGGAAACGGGCGCTGCTCAGCGATGCCATCAGTCACGCAACCTTGCCGGGCATCGCGTTGGCCTTCATCGTCATGTCTCTGCTTCTGGGAAATGGTAAAAATCTAATTGGTTTGATAGCCGGCGCGGCCGTTTTCTCTATTCTGGGAACGGCGTCTGTGATATTCATCCAAAAGTACACCCGCCTGAAAGATGATGCCGCTTTGGGGATCGTACTAAGCGTCTTTTTTGGATTTGGTATCGCTTTGATGGGATTGGCAACCCGGATGGAAACTGGCAATGCCGCCGGATTATCGTCGTTTATTTACGGAAAGACCGCTTCGATGCTCTTTTTCGATGCCATGTTGATTGCATTGACAGCCTTGGGCACCATCATTTTTTGTATTCTGTTTTTCAAGGAGTTTGCCTTGATTTGCTTCGATGAAGAATACGGAGCAACACAGGGTTGGCCGGTCATCCGCCTGGATTTTTTAATGATGGGTCTTGTGATAGTGGTTACCGTGATAGGACTGCAGGCTGTCGGTCTCATCCTCGTTGTTGCTTTGCTGATCATTCCGGCAGCCGCAGCCCGCTTTTGGACGTTTAGGCTGCGCCACATGCTCTGGTTGTCGGGCGTATTCGGCGCGCTCAGCGGCATGTTAGGCTCGGCATTTTCGGCCTTGATGGCCAACCTTCCTGCCGGCGCTGTCATCGTATTGACCGCATCGATCATTTTCCTGTTTAGCATGACGTTCGGCTCCGCTAGGGGAATACTAAGACTGGTAATCGAGCGATTTAGGTTGCGCAAAAGAATATTATGGGAAAACTTGCTTCGCGAACTCTACGAATGGCATGAGAGCGCCCATACCGCATCAAGCGCTCATAGCGAATCAAAAGTAGGTTCCTTCCCGGTTAAATCGGAGGTGCAAGGTCCACGTCTTGGCGACTTGCGGGCAAGACGCTCATGGTCAGCGAGACAATTGCAGCGAACGATTAAGGCCTTGATTGCATCTAAAAATCTCATTGTCGGTACCGATGATCGACTTCAATTTACGGATCAAGGAATACAAGCAGCGCAAGCTATTGTGCGCAAGCATCGCCTGTGGGAAGCCTATCTTATTTCTCACGCTGATGTGGCCACCGGCATGGTGGATTTGAGCGCCGACCGGATTGAGCATGTGCTTGACGAAGAAATTATTCGCACGCTGGAAGGGCTATTTCCGGGTGTCCACCCCAAGGAACTGCCCGAAAGTCCCCATGCACTTAAATCATCGGGAGGAGCAGGGTAACAATGGAGTGGACGTTTCTGGACACCTGGATTGTTGTTGTTGGAGTGCTCGGGGCGATGTCATGCGCCCTACTCGGGAATTATTTGGTACTTCGCCGAATGAGTATGATGGGCGACGCAATCAGTCATGCAGTGTTACCGGGATTGGCGATTGCGTTTATGGTCAGCGGAAGCCGGGAGAGCCTGCCGATGTTGATCGGTGCGATATTGATTGGTGTGCTAACAACCTTCTTCATTCACGGCATCGATAAATTGAGCGGGCTGGATCGGGGCGCATCGATGGGTGTCGTCTTTACGACACTGTTTGCACTGGGCCTCATCCTTATCCGCCAGGCGGCCGATCATGTCGATTTAGATCCGAGCTGCGTTTTGTATGGTGCCATTGAATTGACTCCACTTGACACCTATCTTTGGTTTGATTGGGAAATTCCCCAGGCAGCGCTGACCAATGGTGCCATACTGCTTATAAATTTGATTTTTGTACTCCTGTTTTACAAAGAATTGAAAATTACTTCCTTTGATCCTGACCTGGCGACAACGATCGGTATTAACGCCAATGTGATGCAGTATACCCTGATGACACTGGTTGCAGCGACGACCATCGCCGCATTTGAAAGTGTCGGCAGTATTCTTGTGATTGCCATGCTCATAGTCCCCGGCGCAGCCGCCCATCTCCTCACAGACCGGCTTGGCCTCATGCTGCTGATCAGCCTGGTATTCGCTGCTGTTTCAGCGTTGGTGGGGCATATCGGCGCAATCACCATACCAAAATGGTTCGGGTTCGAGGACACCAGCACAGCCGGTATGATGGCGTTCATGGCTGGCGTTCTTTTTTGCGGCGTTCTCCTGTTTGCGCCACGCTACGGACTGATTAGCCGCCTGCTGCATCAATTTCTGCTCGGTATCAACATCGTTCGTGACGACATTCTCGGTTTTCTTTACCGATACCAGGAACTGGCGCCATCGGATGCCACCCCGGTTCAAATTTCCCAGGTAAGAGACGCACTCAATGCAGGCTTTGCAGTCAATTTGTCGCTTTGGGACCTGGCCAGAAGAAATATGGTAAAAAAGGTTGCAAATCGATTGACCCTCACGAGGCCAGGACTCGATAGGGGTAGAAACCTTGTCCGTTCTCATCGGTTGTGGGAGACTTACCTTTGCAATAAAATGGGATACTGTGACGCTGACATGCATCGCCATGCCCACGAGCTTGAACACTATACAAACACGGAATTACAAAGCAAACTGGGACAGATAACGGGCAATCCGATACGCGATCCCCACCAGCGTAAGATTCCTGAACCATGAGAGAGGCTGCCTCTGGCCACGAGCGCCCAGTCTAATCGATTAAAAAACTGAAGAACGTTGGACATCTAATAGCGACATCAATATTCAACGTTCGATGTTGGAAGTTCGATGTTAGACGTTCAAGGCTAAGGAGACAAAGAAGGTCAGGCGGCTTAATGTAGACCACACAGGTCAACCAGGGCATCCTTAGCGTTCCCGTCGTAGTGCACTTCCCTCCTTTACGCTCCGCTTCCCCAAAAATCCTGCATCAGCGTCCGTCGCCTTCACGACCCGCGACGGCACCACCACATAACAGTCCTGCGGTGCGACATGATCGCCGTGGTCATCTACGGCAAATTTCTGGCCTTTCGAAAGCTTTGTGCCGGTCTTTACATCCTTGATGAGGAATCTGAAGCCGCCATGGGGTATGATGGCCTGAATACTTTCATAAAATGTGATACTCGCCGGTCTCGACTCCGGGCTCATATAGCTGTCATCAATAAGATGATGATGGATCAGAAATTTAAGTATATGATATCGCGCAGTTTCGACTGCTTGCGCAGCATAGTGGTTGCCGCATTCCACAATCAATCCGCGAATGCCATGGCTGCTGGCCGCTTCG
>JASFFJ010000462.1:0-6417 GCA_050124355.1 Desulfobacterales bacterium
TTTCCATGACGGACAGGTATTCGCACTTAACGCTGCTGCACAAGAAAGATTGCCAGAACAGGCTTGCAAATCATTATGGAAGAACCGAAAAAATTACAAAACCTTAACATTGGTAGCCCATTGGTAGTCAAAAATGAGAGGAAAAATCGTGATTGTTGTTGAGGTGGACACTTGAAACAAGATTATTTCACGTATAAAAAGTTCCATCTGCTTAGAAGAGACTACTAAATAGTGCTTGACACATTTGTTGTCAAATATTACTTTGTTGACCAATTGGGCAACAATAATATTCTGGACAACATTATGTATGAAAAAGAAATCATTAATGAACTTGAAAAATCCTTAAAAGGGCTGATTCCGATACCCGACCTTAAGATCCTTATTGAATCCTCACCCGCTCAGCGATGGGATATCGTTGCTAAATTCGACTACCACGGGTTGTGTTTCGATGCCATCGTCGAGGTGGTGGCAGTCAACAGCCTTCCGGTGTTTCAAAACAAGATCAACAAACTGAAATCGTCAGGCGATAAAGATTTCGCAGTTCCGGTGCTGGCAGCCTCCTATCTGAGTCCCCAACGGCAGGCGCTTTGCCGTGACAACGGCATTTTTTTTGTAGATTTATCGGGGAATATTTATATTGCCTATAAAAGCTTTTTTGTTGAAAGAGCCGGCTTTCCCAACAAATACCCTGAAAAACGACAACGGCGGGGCCCATTTTCAGATAAAGCTTCTCTGATCCTGCGGGAGCTTATGAAAAACCGTAACCGGCAATGGGGTATCCGAGAACTTGCTCAAAAGCTAGCCCTCGATCCAGGCTATGTCTCACGAATGGCTAAATCTCTCGAAGCATCCGGTTACGTGACACGCAGTATCCGAAAACTCAGCATTCGATCCCCAAAAGAGATCCTGGAGGATTGGGTCAGATTTTACGATTTCAAGAAAAATGAGCTGAATACTTTTTTCATTCAGGCATCCAATGTGGATTCGATTCTTCAGCACCTTCGCAAAATAAAGATAGCAAGGAAAATGAAATATGCGTTGAGCGTTCAGGCGGGCGCAAGTCTTGTCGCGCCACATGCCGTCTACAAGGAAGTCCATTTGTATGTGGAAAACCGGCAAGGAATTGAATATTTTTGTGAGAAGCTGGATTTGAGAGGTGCTCCCCAAGGCGCTAATCTGGTGTTGATGCTGCCATACTACAAGCACTCTTTTTTTTACGACGCCCGGGAGATTAATGGTCTCCGCGTAGTATCGGATATCCAGCTATACCTGGATCTGTACAATTACCCGGTCAGGGGGCGGGAGCAGGCAGCGTATTTATTCGACAAACGCTTGAAAAAATATTTATCGGTGAATGACAATGAATGAAGACTTTACCCGCGGGTTTTTTAATACGCTTGTAATACTGAGAAATTACCTGTCGGAAATCGTGATTGGCGGCGGCTGGGCTCCTATTCTGTACTATCGTTATCTTTTTGGCGATAGAAATCATGACCCTGTGCGGACATTGGAACAATTCATTTTAAAATTGAAGCGTTAGGCATGCCATAAACATAAATTCATTCTCGAAGATTTCGTTATTTAATTGAAACGTCACGATTAATGCTAGATATGATGATTAGATCAATTTCAGAGATTGCGGTCTGGTAATGATCGATCAATGTACAATTATCATCATAACTATCTGAAATAAAATCTTTTATACTGTAACTTGATTTTTTCCATGCTTTGTGCATTGTTTGCACGCTATGAATAAATACGCATAATTGCGCATGCTGTCGGCACAAAGGAGCATATTATTAAATAACAGATGCGGGAAAGCAAGGTGTGAACCATGGTTAGCAAAGAACGAATCCTTATGCGGCCGAAGGGCAAAAACCTGTTCGATCGGGTTGTCTCTATTCTTGAACAAGCACACTCCAATGTTGTTCGAGCCGTTAACAACAATATGGTGATAGCGTATTGGCTGATTGGCCGGGAACTCGTGCAGGAAATCCAGGGTGGAGATGAACGGGCCGAATACGGCAAGCAGGTTATAGAATAGCTTTCTGCAAAGTTGAACCATAAATACGGCCGAGGTTTCTCCACCACAAATTTGCGCTACTTCCGAACCTTTTACATGGTCTATTCTGACCGTATCCCTAAGATTCGCCACATCGGAGGTGGCGAATTCAAAGCCACCCTAAATCGCCACACCCAAAGTGGCGTTTTGGATGTTATGGCGCTGGCCGTTGAGCAAGCCGTTATCAAGCGTGGGTTTTCACCGAATTTAGGATGGTCTCATTACAGGGTTTTGATGAATGTTGAACATAACAATGAACGCCTTTTCTATGAGATCGAAGCGGAAAAGGAAAGATGGGACGTAAAAACACTTGTCCCAAAGTGAGATCAAGTGCATTTGTCTCCACTTTATAATTAATTGTTTGGTTAAATTTTAAATTGGAATTTTTTTTAAGATTTATTCATTTAGATATGGCACTGCCGCTGATAAACATTTCTGCTGTTTGGCTTGGCCGTTGCAGTTCGTTTTCGCCAAAGGTTTAGCTTAAAGCCGTTTTGGGGTAGCGACTGACTCGTGTTCACCGATCCATTCAGGGGCTGAATGGATCTGACAGAGGATTGTTCAGGTTAAAAAAGACCTGCCATCCAGTGGTCCGCTCTGAGGCGGAGGGAACAATGAGAAAGGATATCATTGAGCAAATAATGACTATTATTTAAACTGCAAAATACAAATATTTTCTGAAACTGTCGAAAAATCCTGAATTTATCATTTTGATTTTTGTAAGTTTCTGATTTTATTTTATGTGAAATTGCTACAACCATCATTTATTTACTTTCTCTACAGCCTCCTAACGAAGCTGGAATTATTAAAGGCCATTAAGATATACTCAATCTCAGTTCTCCGGAAACAAAAAAGATTACTACTACATACACAATTATAACAGTGGGTTAAGCTTTAAGATACTCAAATGATATCTTGGCTGGGCGACCTTTTTTTACAGGCCCATATTTCCTATTTCAATCCCACCTTAAAAGTTCACTAAGTATGCCAACGAAAATTTTAGCCTTCATTTTTCAAGATTTATATGCTGGTGATAGAAAAAAGACGATGGAACTAACCTCCACTTAAATGGGCTTAATTTTTAGGCGCGATTCATTCTTCAATCTTGTAAACATTTCTGGTAACATGTCGGCCTGACAGTTATCCTATTCACACCTTTCATTTCGGAAACCAAACTATGGGCACAAATCATCTAAAATTCGTTTCGATTCCTGACGCCATGGAAGAGGTAAAAACCACCTTGTTAATGCAATCCGAATTTAAAAAGCGAGAGGAGCTTGAGCCGATTTTAAGGCAACTTGAGGATATGCAGATAAGAAAGGACACCAAAAAAGTACATCCACTGGATTTTGTTAGCCGCGATGGGCTGTGGATAAAATATCAAGGCAGCAAAAAATTCTATTATGGCACTGATCTGGTGGAATTTTTTCTGGATATGTTAAGTTCAAAACCGGCGGAAACAATCTCAAAGGTGTATTCCGATATTGAGTGGGTGAAAGCAAGCGTTGCGAAGCATCCAAAAACCGATGCGACGGGACTGCTGGTTGAAACTGAAATGGAAAAATTCAAGTGCATCCAATGCGGCCATTGCTGCCTTGATTTGTCAGGCGCCTATCAGACATCCGTGCCCGATTCTGACGTAACTCGTTGGGAGAGCGAGCAACGATTCGATATCTTGGAATGGGTTATTTCATTTGGAGGCATAAACGAAATTTGGATTAGCCCTAAAACCGGTGAATATGTAAACCGCTGCCCATGGTTAAGAAAGCTTCCCAAACAGAATAAATACATTTGCCGGATTCATGGAACAAAGCCTGAGCATTGCCGAAATTTTCCAAAATCCAAAAGACACGCATTAGATAATGACTGCAAAGGATTTCCTACAGAATGAAATTAGACAGATCTTGATTTTAACAGACCTTTTCTATGTACACTCAGGCACGCCCACAAACACCGGAATTATTGAAGCTATCCGCGGAATCATTGACCGAGTAAAAATCAAGATAACAGTCAACGGCAAACCTATCTGAAAGAACTTTTACGATCCGAATCGGTGTCTTGTTGAAAACATTTATTCTTACAGAAAAACCCTCGGTGGCGATGGATTTTGCACGCGGACTCGGTATGCGCGGCAAAAAAGACGGGTATCTTGAAAACGACAGATACATAATCACCTGGGCGCTGGGACATCTGGTAGAGCTTTTTGAACCGCAAGACTACGATCCGGCCTGGAAAAAATGGAGTTTTGAAAACCTTCCCGTCATCCCGGACACATACAGATACAAGCCCATAAAAAAGACAGCCAAGCAGCTTAAAATAATTTGCAGACTCCTGTCTGATAAAAACATCGCCAAAATCGTCGTGGCAACGGATGCGGGCCGCGAAGGGGAGGTTATCGCCCGTACGGTCCTATCGACTGCCCGGCCCAGGAAGATGATACAGACATACCGCTTCTGGACAAGCCAGGCCTTGACTCCTGAAGTTGTCAAAAGCCAGATGAACTCTCTTAAGCCGGCATCAGCCTTTGATCGGCTCTGGGATGCGGGAAGGGCCAGACAGATCGCCGATTGGCTTGTGGGAATGAACGGATCAAGAGCCGCTACCATCAGGCTCAAGGATTTGTTCAGTATCGGTCGGGTCCAGACGGCGGTGCTGGCCTTGTTGGTGGAAAGATTAAAGGCACGTGATGACTTCACACCACAGCCCTATTGGCTGGTAAAAGCAACATTCAGGGGTGAAAAAGGGACCTGGCAGGGATTATGGGTCCATGAAGGAAAAAGCAGGCTTACCTCCAGGGAAGAGACCCAAAAAATTGTGGCTGCCATTGAAAACCGGCAGGGTGTGGTGACCTCATCTAAAAAAACCAAAAAGAGCCAGCCGCCACCGCTTCTTTACTCCCTCACCGATCTGCAGCAAGATGCCAATATTCGATTCGGTTTTTCCGCCAAACAGACCCTTGAAATAGCACAGGGTCTGTATGAAAGAAAAAAATGTCTGTCGTATCCTCGAACCGACTCCCGGGTTCTGGGTTCAAAAAACGTCTCCATGGTACAGGGGCTGGTTGAGAAGCTGTCCAAGGCGTATGTGGATGTTTTTTCAGGTATCGATCCGGTCCTGACCGGGGGCAGCAACAAACGTGTGTTCAATGACGCCAAGCTTATGGATCATCATGCCCTGATTCCCCTGGCGCCCCTGCCGGGAAACTGTACCGACGGGGAAAGAAAAATTTATGAGCTTGTTCTGAAACGGTTCGGGGCTGCCTTTTATCCGGACTGTATTTTCGAGGTTGGAGAGATCCTTACAAAAGTGGATGAAGGCCAGATTTTTCGTACAATGGGCAGAGTGATCATCAGGCCGGGCTGGCAGTCCCTTTTGAAGCCGGATTCAGGCAAAACGAAAAAAGTCCTTGACGAGTCTGAGCAGGAAAATCTTCCTCCCCTTGAAAAGGGAGATTTGGGCGATGTCATCAAAAGTGAGATCGAAGATAAGAAGACCTCCCCGCCGCCGGAATACACCGAAGCACTTTTATTAAAGGACATGACCAACCCCGGCAGGTATGTGGATGAGGCCGACCTTAAAAAAATTTACCGCGGGGATGTGGGCCTGGGAACCCAGGCAACCCGGGCCCAGATAATAGAAACGCTTCTTGCTCGCAGCTATGTGCGCAGAGAAAAAAGACGGCTCCATCCAACACGAAAAGGCGTCTTTTTGATCGATACCTTGAAAAAATTCAGAACGGCCGGAACTCTGGCCTCGCCGGAGAAAACCGCCTTGTGGGAGAGGGAACTAGCGCGGATTGCGGCGGGAAAAGGTTCGGTGGAAGTGTTTCTGGGGGAAATCGAAAACTTCGTCAGAGATACGGTACAGGAGTTTCTGGAAAGCGATACCGCAGAGGTTCAACGTGAAGCTGTGGGGCGTTGTCCTTTGTGCGGTCGGGATGTCGTAGAAGGCTATAAAGCATATGAGTGTTCCGCCAAAAGAAAGGCCGACGGCGGATGCCGGTTTATCATCTGGAAGAAAATATCTGGAAAGAGGATCTCTCCGGCAGCAGCGGCGATGCTTCTAAAAGGTAAGTCCGTCGGACCGTACAAGGGGTTTGTATCCAAAAAGAAAAAGAAGTTTTCAGCTTCCTTCAGGCTGGTCTGCGAAGATGGAAACTGGGTGGTCAGATTCCTGTTCGACAATTCCGGCCAAATATCGAAAACAAAACCGCCGCCCTCAGGGAATACGCTAAAAGAATCTCCTGATATCATAGAAGGTTTCGGTACCTGTCCCGCCTGCGGAGGAAAAATCATCAAGGGCAGACAGGGCTACGGGTGTTCAAACTGGAAGTCGAAGGATGGCGGCTGTCGTTT